>NZ_AP029175.1:0-160999 GCF_055397275.1 Bdellovibrio sp. HM001 | reverse complement strand
ATACGACCACATCTGGGCTGGTGTCGATCACGGCGACAGCACGATGGAGACTGTCGCCGAGTTTATCCTCGTCTATAAATAACTTACCTGTGAGCCTCATACTCATCGAGGCTCCGCTTTGGGTCTCTGGCCTTTCTACCTCCCCTTTTTCTGCTTTCCGGCTCGCCAATGAGGGCTTTGTAGATTTCTCGACGCACTTCCTCAGCACGAGTTTCTGCTAGAAGGTGATACACGACCTTTATGTCGATCTTATACAAACTTGCAACGAACTTTAAGGTTTCGTAGGGCGGGTAAGAAACGCCCCTTTCCCAATTGGAGACGTACTGCGGGCTCGTGTATCCGAGTTTCCTGGAAACATCCCCTTGGCTTAGTCCTGCGCGGATGCGCTCTCTTTTTAAAAAACTCCCGAATGGATTTGTTTTCATGTCAAAACCTCCATGTTTCAAAAAAACCTATTAACCATTCTCAAGTTTACGCCGAAACGATAAAACATCAACTTATTTAGCGACTTTATGCCAAATGTAACAACTTTTTCTGAAAGTCGGCAAGGCAGGAAAAAGGGGGCTGGGTGACAACCTTTAGACACCGGGTCATAACTATGAGCAAGCCAAGACCCGAACAAGACATCTTGATTACGAATATGTGTTTCGATCTTTGGAAAAGCGAGTTTGAAAAAGACTTGTCTTCGCGAGGAGCGACCCTCCCATTGCATGAGTTTCATCGCTGCGCTTTCCTGTCTGTCATAACAGAGGGCGCAAACATAGCTGGGTTCAGTATCCATTGCCATTATGATTTACGGGAAAAAGCGACACTGAATCATCCATATGGGCAAGGCATCGCCATTTTTCGAGATAAGCTCGATAAGCTCCCTAACAAATCAATCTATTCCATAGAATATCTTACCGTAGCGCCTGACTACCGAGACTATCGTCCCCGACTGGCTGAAATGCTAATACGGCTGGCTGTACTCCTAGCTAAAAGTCTAGGGGCGGGAGCTGTCACTGGCGTGGCCAGAAAGGATCGACGGGTCGATGTAACGGCGGAGTCGGTAGGATTCGAGACCCTCGGCGAAGCAATTAAATACAACAATGCCTGCGGCGTTGTGTACTTCGACTGTCGAAAAGATCTCACACATACCGACGAATCAGATTCTTTTATTTCAAGCTTAACAAACAACCAAACTACAAACATCGCAGCATAAGGAGCTCAAATGAAGTTTTCAGAATTTAAAAAGCAAGCAGAACAGAAGGTGTCCAAACTGGCTGAGATCTTTGAGTCGATGCCATGGGAGAATAGAGACTTTTACAATCATTGGCTCACGCAAACTCACGCGTACGTTTCTTACACTTCGACATTCCTGACTCTTTGCAATCAGATGACCCCAAAAGGGCATCCACTTAAGGAACATTTTGAACACCACTTGGAAGAAGAAGACGGGCACGAAAAAATGAGTGAAAACGACATGAAGTTCATGAACTCCCCGGATCTGCCGGTGTTCGGGATAACTGGCGTATTCTGGAAATCTCAGTTCTATTGGATCAAAGAGCACGGACCCACGGCGCACCTGGGATACTCCCTTCTTTTGGAGGGCTTGGCCGCCGTATCTGGGCACAATGTACTGAAGAGGATTCAGGGCGCCGGATTTAACGGGTACACCTTTTTGAAGGTCCATGCTGAAGAAGATACAGGACACTTCAATCGCGCCGTTGAAGCCACGTCAGTGCTCTCCGATGCTGAGAGGTCAAACATCTACCAAAACCTGTGCGAAGGCATGGACACGTACGTCGCAATCCTAAAAGAATGCGAGCGGCGGTCCGTCAGCCGTTTAGCAGCTTAAGGCGTGAAAGAGAGGCAATGCCGAGGAGATTGCCTCCAGCGTAAAACGGGGAAAACAACTTGAATTCCATTTGGGCTCTGAATTTATGTTCAGAGCTCACCTCCTGCACTACATGATTTCGAATAGAGGGCTTGTACGGCTCTTTTACAGATCCTGAGCAAACCAGATTTACGTTTTTGAGTATTTCTTGGGAAATATCATCATCGCGACCATACAACTTCCACCATGGGAGGACGTACATCTCTTCTGGATCGTAAGACGAATATGCGAACAGATCTGGCGTAAAGAACAAGCGTGTAGAATCGCTATTGTAAAGTTCGACAATGTCCCCATCGCAAATACCTTCCACAAAAGATTTTGGGACGGTGATATTCATTCTGTTAAGGAAATATCTTACCAGATCTCTGGTTGATGAAACGTAGTACCCGGATGAAACGAATTCAATGATGGTTTCTGACCACGTTACAATTTCTTTGATGACGCGCTCTTTGTCGGAATCAGATAAAGAGAAGAATGCGTCGTTCGCTTTAGGGGACTTGTAAATAAGTTGGCACATTGCCAGCGCGACCCTGAATTTATCTCTGACACTCAGGTATTCCCGATCCAGCTCCGATCTTCTATTGCTCACTTCACAGAACACGGTCACCTCACCGCTATAAACTGTTTTTTGATTTAGCTATCTAAATTGATAGAGCCCCAGGTTGCAACATCAAAAGTGCTTTTGGGGCAGCGTTTACCGCCTTAAAAAACTTCACTTAGTTTAGTTTCATTGCGGCGCTCCCTCGATCTCACAATCATTAAATAACGATTCGCTTGGTGTTTAGAGAATGAGGCTCTCTACCGTTGAGCATATTGTTAAGGCGTCCAGGATTAGTGCTAACACAATTGCTCTACAGAATAGCAATCTTTCGGCTCGTCTATTTAAGTAGCATGCTGATCGGAATTGTTAACGACCCTCACTACGGCTTCGCCGGAATGCACTCCAGGAAAGTGCATGAGCGCTTTTCGCAGCTGATCGCTGACAAAATCGGGGAGCTAGATGTGCGAGCTTTCATCGTGGCCGGAGACATTGCTACGTCAAGGCAGGCTGAAATTGAGGCTTTCTTCAAGCTTTACAAATCCAAGATCTCCGTCCCATTCATGTGCGTTTTTGGCAATCACGACTACTGGGATGAAAAAGGGGGACCCCTTCCCAACGGAAGATACGGCCAACGGCAAGCCTCGCAATTGTTCCGTCTTCATGAAGAACTTTGCGAAAAGTACGGCGTCCACTACCTTGGATCCGGCGACATGGTGATTGATGACGTAAGATTCTGCGGATATGACGGATGGTATAAGCATGTCGACGTCCAGACTCGCGATTTGGAGCACATGGTTCAAATGATCGAGGGTGCGCCTGCTCACCTTTATATGAACGATCGAGCCCACAAGGATTGCGGCAGAGTCCTTCTGAGTGCGGAAAGAGCCAAAGAGAACAAACTGGTCTGCGTGTCACATTTTGATTCCGTCCCGGTGAACGGCGAAGGGCACATTTATGGCGGCGATATTTCTCAGTTCTACGCACTTTCTGAAAGATTCGATCTTGTCATTTACGGACATTCTCACAAACGCCACGACTTAAAGGTCAACAGAGCTCACTTCGTGAGCCCCGGTGGAGGGTACGACGACCCTACTCTTTTGATTTACGACCTCGAAGCCGGCAGAATTCACAGCTTCCACAAGCTGTCTTGGACAAAACGGCACCCTAGAGACACCCCAGAGCTCAAATAAATACCTTATATGAGATATTGATCACCACTCACTCAAGGGCCTCTGGCTATTTATTAGCCTGATGGAGACCAACATGAAAACAAAACTATTTGTAATTACGGCCTTATTCGCACTCACCGGCTGCCTTGATTTGGGCGGCGGGGGAGGTTCCTCAAACCCAACGCCTGACGTAGGCACAAACCCTCCTGTGGATCCAGGCTATGGCGACGGGGAACTTGTGACGTGGGCACTGCAAGCCCGCTCTGTGGCTCAAGGGGTAGCGCCAGGCAGTTATGCGCTAAAACAGTTTGGCGGATCTGTCATTTTCCCGCCGATCCAGGAAAACGGGCAGTTTCACATTCTGTCCCTGGCCACTGAACCGAGCATGGCTGAATCTCTGGACATGAATCTAAAGTATGATCAAGCCTGGGGAGATCTGTATTTGACCACGGCAGCTGACACTTGCTCAAACCTTGCAAGCTCTGTAAAAACCGTTGCGGCCCTCAGTAAATCAAACAACGACATGAGTGCAAATGAATCCCCTGTCGCGACTTTGACTCTTGATCTTGCCAACGGGGTAGCTATCGTAAACAGCATGCACCTCGCTCACGAGAGCGGGGAGGAGTCACTTGTCGTGCGCCCAGTGATTGCAAAAACAGTCACTTATCAAGTGACCTGCCACAACGGCGTGATTGTCGGCCTTTCCTTGAGCGGCAACGAGGCATTGCTTGCTCTAACAAACGGCACTGACGCCTATTTTGCAAACAACAGAGCCGAATACATTGGAACGGCCTTGATCGACCCGAGCGTAACATTCAGTGGTAACGGAATTTCTTTCGGAGCCACTGACTGCGGCGATGGAGCAATGGCGTCCAACGTTACCGGCAGCGGTATCTGCTTTGGCAACCAGCGATTCAATGACTTGCTGACGACACAGTCTGATTCAATTTTGCCAGACGGTTTTTTTGCAGCTCAGCGAATTCACACCCGTTTCATCAACGGAATTACAGCGCGATCAGATCTTCTTTCAAGTGATGTGCTGTCTTACAGCAACATGCCTTCTGCAAAGGCTAGTTTCTGGGCTGAAGGCATTCCGGCATTTCTCGCCTCTCGAGGCGCTGCGGAATCCGAAAACTGCACCGAGTATTACGACGACGGTTCTCCGGATGTTTTGTGCTACCGTGAAAACGGCACCATTGTTGGTGTCACGGGCGACTACCAGATGGACAACTACGACGTTCGCCTAACAGCCGTTGTCGGGGGCTCTGAGATCCGCGCCTTGAAAATCGACAGTGATCTGTATCCTAACCCCGGTTACGGATGGCCATCAGGTCAACACTATACCGCCATGTATCTGGTCCCCGGCGTCTTTGACAAAACGGCAATCTCGTCATTTAAGTACGAGATCCCGACCGGCCCATACGCTTCTCCAAATGTCGTAACAGTTCCTTTTGACGGTTCCGCCGGCGTAAACGTTATTGACTCTTATGGGACGAAAGTTCTCGGTGTTGTCAGACCTGCGCAAAATGGCGGGAAATCTGTGATGATCGGGCTCACAACAAAAACGGACAGACTTGTATCTCCGACCGTTTTTGCCAGATCTGGCGGATGGCTCCAGGTCCTAATTGGGGATTAACGAATTGGCCGGGGAGACCCGGCCTTCTTTTTTGAGGCATTGCGGCCCCAAACAGTTCAACGATTTAAGGCTCACTGAAGCAACTTGGCCTTCGCGCTCTCGCTAACATTCCTTTCAAGAGCTCTCGAATCACCGATGCTGAAACTTACATCTGTTCTCTTGTGATTAGGGGCTTTCAAGCTTTCAAAGAAGTCCCTGCACTGACAGCGAGGATCGTAGAGAACATCTCCCGAGTCAGTCAATACCTTGAAAAGGTATCCAAGGCTCGCTGCCGACGGTGATGAAAAAAGCTCCTCGACGGATCCGTAAGACACACCAGTGTCCCCGGAATCACTTTCGTACGGAACGATATAGCACTTCATTTGACCCATCCGGCCCTCCCATCATAAGGATGAAATGGCTCAAACTGAGTCGCGTCTATTTATAATTCATCTCGCAAAGGAGCTTTCCGTGAATCAAGCAAAACATCAGGCACGAAAGCCAGCCAATAAGGTAGCCTTGACCATCTTTGCTGTCGTAACAGCCGTCATGGCCTGGGTCGGATACGCTTCGTATCTGGAGCACCAATTTAGAAAAGGTGATCTCAGCGTCTGTCGAGAGGTCGACTTAGTTGAAAAAGTCGAGGGATCCGGCTGGGTCAAGCTGCGCGGAGGCTATACCGTCATTAAGACAAAGGTTCAAACTGGCGACGTTGTTTGTGTTGAACACATTTTCTTTTGGCAATAGAGAGTTACAGGATCTCTTTGTCGTTCACTCCACCCAAAAAACCTAATCTCTCAAGACTGTACATTTTCTTGAGGGCTATGGATTGTCTTGAGACCGCCCGAAATTCCCCCGAACTCATGCTCAGTTTAAAAACCTGCGAGTTTCGCATCTTGCCCCCAAGAGGCTTCATTCCTAAAAGCGAGGCAAGTTTCGCCCCTTCAACTGAGACCACGTCCGCATACAGGTCCCCAACATACTTTCCCTCAAGGCCCAACTGCAACAATCCTTCAAAGAATCCGTCAATCAGCGATTTAAATGCGGCAAGCCCTTGGTGCTTTGGGTCAATTGCGATGGATGCGATGTAGATATTGTAGTGCCCTTCCCGATTGTATTCTTGAATAGCGTTCACTGGGGTATAGATGTCCATATGACGGCCGTCAGTGATGGCTTTTACAGTAGGGGTGTCCACCGGCATGGCATTGATGTATCCGGCGACACGTCCCTCATCGTCCAGAATCATCGTGTAGATCAATGGATTCTTTTGGTGCCACTTCTTGCAAACGTCAAAGATCCCTTGAAGCTCGCTAGGGTAGCACCGACGGTCAATATCTACGGCCTGAGCAATATGACTGTCCGTAACCTCTCTACCTCTAATGACCTTAAACATTTCTCCTCCGTCTCCGCGCTAAAAGATAAATAGATTGTGACACTCGTCCGGCCCAAGAAATACGTCTCGTGTGAAATGTCACGTCCTTCAGGTTTGATCTCTTATATACCGTCCATGATATGATAATACCGACACGACAAGGAGGCCTCAATGGAGACCCTTCGAATTGTAGCCTTCATGCTCATGTGGGTCGGAGCTGTCTCTGAGGCCTCCGTCAAAGAAACGGTTGTAAAGATCTGCTACAGCTCTCACGCGCCTTACACTTACAAAGAAAACGGAGCGATGCGCGGGATTGATGTTGAAATGATCTCGCTCATTTTTCCCAAGTTGAGTTTAAAAGCTGAGTACCACGAAATGCCATGGGCGAGATGCCTCTTGAAGATTCGGAGTGGAGGCATGGATGCCACAACAAATGCTGTAAAAACAGCTGAAAGAGGGGAGTTTGCGATCTTTTCAGAACCTTACGTCAGTGTCTCCCCTGGTCTATACGTCCTCTGGAACAGAAGAGACCTTCAGCAAATCAAAGGTCTAGACGACTTTTCTAAGAAGTCGAGCCTAAAAGTCGGAGTCATACGCAATGCCGAGTACGGCCCTGACTTCAAAACTCTCAGCAGCAAGCTTCGCGACAAATCTGAATTCATCATCAACACCAGTGATGAAACGAATTTCAAGATGCTCAATCTTGAGAGGATCGACATTGTTCTTACTATGGACCATCTCGCATCGTGGGAAATTGATCACCAAGGAATTCGTAACCTCGTGGTTAGGTTGAATCTGAAATTGGCGCCGGCTGAGTATCACATCCTCGTATCGAAAAAATCCAAAATCAAACATTTAATTCCCGCGATAAACTCCCGGATAGGTGAAATGAGAAGAAATGGTGAATATTTAAAGATCGAGCGAATATACAGAGAACGGAAGGTTGACCCCCAGCTTGAAAAACAGACCTTGAATGATGGCGGTAATGGATTTTAGTTTCTGGTGCGCAAACTTTTCCCGTGCCGGTGTAAAGCGTTTCTTAAAGCGCTCAAACCGGACTGAATGTATAGAATGAGAAACATGTTCCGGGGCGGTACGGTGGATCCAACCATTAAGGATTTCCTGATAGCTGGATTTAAGCGAGGTACGGAATTCAAGGAGCGGCCCCTCGATATTCTGATAAGTGACCTTATGTTACGTCAAATTTGCTGGAGACTGTGTCGTTCTTTTGGTGATTCCCGAAGAAAAAAGGAGGGGAGACCCTCCTTTTCCTCGGACGCCAAGTTAGTTGCCGCGGATACCGTCTATAGAATCAATGTCTATGTAGAACAAGTCCCCGTCCCCGGCAGTTCCGTATTTATCGTCACCAACCATCAACACTTTCGTTCCGTCGTACACCATGAAGCCAGTGTGGGACTTCACAATGTCAAAAGGAGCGGGAAGCAATAGTTGCGGATCTCCTTGTTGGCCGCTTGTGACCCAAGCAACCGTTCCAGCCGTGAACATCACTCTTCCGTCAGAAAGTCTTGTAAACTGAGAAGGGGCAGAGCTGCCATTCCCTGGCGCCAAATCGACCAACAGCTTCGTTCCGCCTGGAGTCCCGTCGCTCACTACCGGCTCTTTCCCATTTGAGCCGTACGTGAACGCAAAGATGAACTTGCCGTCATTGCCAACCATCGCACCCTTAGTGTCCGGGGCCGACCCGCCCGAGCCGGCAACACCGTCCATTAACATGACAGTGCCAGCTTGAGTAAGGTCTGAGTAATACGGCTCAATGCCATGGGTTCCGTTGTTTGCTGTAAAGAGAATTTTTCCGGGAGCCAGTAGATGAATTGAAGAGACGTTACCGCTCGCGGTGCCGGGAGCAATATCTTTTAACATGAAGGTCCCTGCGCTAGTACCATCAGTCACCCAAAGTTCTGAACCCGTTGCCGGCAAGGTGCAATTGAAGACCGCTCTACCATCTTCTGTGCCCAAGGCGGCACCAAAAGATGAACAGCCGATGTTAACCGCCAAGCTTGTACCTTGCGCCGTACCGTCGGTAATAAAGACTCCGCTTCCGACACCTGGCACGTTTGCAAGAATAATCCCGTGCCCTTCATTTAAGCTGGCTACAGGACCTGAAGATCCGCCGCCTGGCACTAGATCTACAATTAACTGAGTTCCGTTTTCGGTGCCATCAGTAACCCACGCCTCTGAACCCGTGTCTGGTCTGGATGCCGTAAAGATAAACTTTCCATTTCCGATACTTACTATTTTACCAGGACTGCCGCTTGCCGGCCCAGGGTTTGTATCTTTAACCAAAACAGTTCCTGCGCTAGTGCCGTCAGTGATCCAAAGTTCATACCCGTAAGTAGAAGAACTGACGGAGAAAAGCGCACGTCCATCGCCCATTGATGTAAGGTTCTTGATTGTTGAAATCCCTGCACCTGGAGTTAATCCACCCTTGACAAGTTCAACTGTGGACGGTCCCCATTTTGTAACAAACAGTTCCACATTCTCAGCCGGGTCCCTTGCTGTGAAGAACACATTCTCCCCGGATTTGCCTAAGAGAACCGCGCTTGATGGATTGTTAATGTTAGCCACTTCGGCTCCACTATCACAATCCTGACCATCTACAGATGGAATGTAAAGATTCGCACAGCGCGTGACTAAATATTCGCAACTATTAGACGTTGTGGCGAGAACATTTGTGAAAACATGGCTAACTAACGCCGTAATATCTGGTGTCGAGCAGGTCTTGCAACTATTTTGACCAATCAAGTCTTGATATTCGCCGTTATTACAAGCAACAGCTTCTCCATCAACCATCTTGTATCCTGCACTGGCAATACAATCGTTGCGCGACGTTGAAAGAGTCCAGGCGGTTGTCATATTTGCCGGGCACTGCGTAGCAGAAACAGCCCCGCCTTCTGAGTAATATCCCACCGGCACCGCTTCACAAACCTTACTCACAGGTGACTGCAAGTACTTTCCTGCAACGCAACCAGTGATTGCGGAAACGTCTGCGTGACAGTCTTGCACAGAACCAGACGTGGTCGCCCCCACTCTTTCCACGGAAGTTGCCCCGTCTGGCAACGGACAAGCGACTCTGTCATTATTCAAGTCTTCCGAGTAGTGCCCAATTCCCACAGGAACAAACAGCCCCGCTTCTTTGTAATAACCGGAAGAAGCCAAGCAGTCCTCAACCGAAGATGAACCAGTTCCGGCTGTGGAGCTGTTAGCAGGGCACTGGATATTTGCAGTCCCGTCCGCATAAGACCCAACCGGCGCAGCTAAGCACGCTCCGGACGCGGGATAGTAGCCAGGCAAGCATTGAGATGCCAAGCAACTCCCATAATCAGATCCAGACCAGATTCTGTCTCCGGCGACAGCGTGCTCAGGAAGCTCTGGAATTAGACATGAAATTGTATCAGGAGCACAGTCCCTGCCGTCCGGAGTCTTGTGATTCGTAGCCAAGCATGAAAATGACTCTGCGACCACGTTCCAAGTTGTACTTCCCTCGGAGCAGCTCTCAACCGGAGAGCCTGAATAATTGCCAGATGCAGGGGTAAAGCTGCGCGTGCCGGCAGGCGAATTATATGTAACAGTTTCTGTCGTCGTTTGACCGTCACACAGATTCAGCGCCATTGCGGCCCCATCGTGATCACGAAGACATTGGTCAATCACTTTCGTCACCGTCTCGGTGCCAGAGCAGACCTGCTCTTTAGTGTTTCCAGGACCTTTGAATGTGGCTGTGTATGTGTCAGGGACGCACGCCAAGCCGGATTTGTGTTGACCAACCAATGAGCAGGTCACATCAACCAGCGTAGCTGACGCAATATCTTGGCCTTCGAGGCACTGGAATGTTTGCGTTCCGGCGGCTACGCTCACAACCTTCTCTCCAGCTGGAGACTTGTGCTCCTTGGTAGGTTGTGGATCAACATGGCCTGAGCACAAAGAATCTTCGACAGTTTCAAGAGTAATGTTGTTTCGACAACTCAAATACGACCTGTTCAGAACCTCAGTTCCGTCGCAGGCCTGAATTTTTGTTGGGCTTGAATAAGCAGTGTAGACTGCTTCAAAACCTGGAATACGACACTCGGCGCTAACCTTGACTCGTCCACTTTCACAAGTAAGGGAGCTGGAGATGATAGTTTCCTTCTCAGACTGGGGTTTATTGTGAAACTCATCACCTTCTGGAAGATTGATAACTACCTTTCCACCCTCTGCACCATCAACGATAACCTCGACCGAGCCGGCTGGAGACTTCTGAACCTGTTTAGGAGCTTCTTCAGCAGGGGGGCAGAGAGTGATTTCCACATCTTCACCCTTAGAGTTCTTACAAGAAAGAACTGCGGCGGCAGACACTTCGCGAGACCCTTGACCTGGAAGAAGGTCATTGACCGGATATTCATATGTGGCCAGATACGATTCAGGCTGGGCTGGGGCGCTTGGCGAACTACCGCCTCCTCCGCCAGAGCACCCAATTAAGAACGACGATAGCGCAATAACTGCGATCAACAATTGGTTCACAAAACCTCCTTCAGTAACAGGCCATTAAATAGACAAAAGATGAACGCAGGGTCTCGGCCCGCAACATGCGGGCAGAACACAGATAAAGAGGGGCCGTTTTGACTTTATAGATAGAAAAAGGAGGTTGCCCTCCCTTTTCTTTGCGATACTTTCTTTAAACTATGGGCTGAGCACTATAGTGATCGGCTTGCTGTTTGTACCCATGTTTCCAGCGATGTCTGTGGCTGTAATCCAGATCGAGTGATTGCCGTCTCCTGCGCCGACAATTGCTCCTTCTGGCAACAAGATGTTGAATGAACCATCTGGCTGAACAGTTGCGCTGTAGCTGTTTCCATTAAACACGACATCCACGGTCCCTACGCTGGAGGCTGAAACTCCCGATAGCGATCCAGACACCGTGACTCCACCGACCTCTTCGCCGGCTTCAATAATATCATCTCCAGAAACTGTGTCGACACTTATAGTTGGCGCGCTCAAAAATGCCTGCAAAGTCTCTGTTCCGGAGTAAATGCCGTCAACATGAACGTCGACATTAGACATCTCCCCGTCATACATAGTCGAAAGCATTGCGTTGCTGTACTCGAAGCTAAAGTTCCCGCTTCCGTCGGCGATTCCATTCTGCATGCTACCCCGGAACATAACTGAAACCGCTGCTCCAGGCGTTGTCGTGCCAGCGACAATCAAGGTGTTTGCCATCTGCTCAATTGTATTCATATAGCCATCGCCCATTAGAGGACTCAGCGTTAGTGGCGGAGGCGCTGGTTTTCCGACAATATAGATTCTGTCCAAAGTCCTCTCTTCCGCAAGCGCTGAGCACTCGGAAGGAAGAGTCGCTGTCACTTCGCCAGTATTGACCAGCTTGTACACCTTGCTCAAACTTCCTTCTGACCAGGACGCGCCTTCAGCAATAAAGAAATCACCTTGCCCTGGGCCAGAATAAACCATTGTCTCAACGAGATTATCGTCGACTTCCAGAACGCACACGTTTTCGGCATTCGTGGAAACTTCAATTGAGGTGGATGCCGCTTCGGGATGCAGATAAGAGCCGTCGTAACGGCGCAACCCTTCCGAGAATCGAAGGCTTCCCCACTCAATCCAGAGAGTTCTGAGATCATAGTACTGACCGTCCTTCTCGGCCTGAACAATCACCTTGTTGTGGTTGATTCTCTCTGCCCAGTCCCCCGCTGTATAGACCGTCACAGGAGAGCTGCTCACGTCAACCGGTTCGAGGGCAGAGCCCGAACCATCACTGTGTACAAGTTGCAACCTTTTGCCAGCAAGGCGAGGCTCATTGCGAGAGGTCAATTTAAGCAGTCTGGTAGCGCCATCAGAGATGGTAAGCGCATTCTTTTGAGGAGTAGTAAGGGCGCCGTCATCCAGAATGGCCCCTGTTCCTGAAACATACATCAAACCCGCATCAATCCATGGGTATCGGTTTACCTGAGTCGTCATCTCGGCCAACACAACTTCACTTAACTGACCAGCGCCCGCTTCGCGAATCTGAATTTTTGCGTTAGGAGCGTTGACTTCGAGCTCCGCCTCGAGGAAATCAATTACGGAAGATCCAAAATCAACAGCACCGCTGGCAAGACATGTGGCCTGCCCGACCTTCAAAGCTTGAGCCTGTTGTCCAGACGGGTCCTGGAAGTATTCAGACGCCTCAATCTGAACGACAACGTCCAGAGCCTTGCCGGCATCCTCCTTTAAACATGTGGCTTGCAGATGAGCCTTAGCATCTGTGCCTCGCACCAAATTCGCTGGCGCGCCCGCCTTTTTATTGAGACTGTAAACTGTAGGGACATCTGGGACTTCGGGGGTCTGAGGAGATCCGGCGCTTTTTCCGCCGCCTCCGCCAGAGCACCCGGCCAGAACCAATGCCACCGTAACGGCCAACGTTAGATTCTTCATTCTTATCACTCCTTTACAAGTAAGACGAAGTCTTGAGTTCTATAAATAGACATCCGCCCACCCGCCCTGCCGGTGAGCCCCGTTCATCTATTTATAAGCCTGGAGGACTCATGAGAAAAAAGTTTCCCTCATATGAAGAAGCTCAAAAGATATGTGCGATAAACGGGATCAGAAACAGTACGGAATACGATGCAAAGTGCTCTAGCCTCGGGCTTCCCGCTGACCCTCACAAGGTCTATGTCGGGAGATGGATCAATTTCAATACTTTCATGCACAGCGACCCGATCAATTCGGCAAATAAGGGTGAAATTGAGAAAGCCAGAGACTACCTTCTCGCTAATGGCCCAACAAATGTGGCGACACTGTGTGAGGCTTTGAAATTTAGCGATGATGAGTCTCGCGCTTTGCGGAAGTACGTCTCAAGCATCAAATTTCCATTCTCTTTGAACGGCAGAGTGCTTTCTCTATCCTTGTCTAGGGCTAAGTTACTGACCCTGGGAGAGGTGCGCCAGATCATCAAGGAAAATGGTATCGAATCTTGGGCTCGATACAGGCAAATCAGGTTTGAATCAGAACTACCGCTTCCTTCGTATCAGCACTTTGGGATGAAGTGGGCGGATCTATTAGGAAAGAGATCGCGTCTTTACAGCCGGAACCTGATGACTCGCGAAGAGTGCGTGCAAAGACTGAAAGTCGTGTGGCCGAAAGTGCAACAAGCCATGCCTCACCTAACCTTAAAATCTTTGGTGCGAAGTATCCAAAGCAAAAGGGTTCGCAAGCGCCTTTTTTCTGAGGACTTCTTAACATCAAGATTCCCGAAGAGATTTGACTGGAAGTACGGGAGTCTCACAGAGGAAGAGGTTGCAATCATCACTGGGCAAAAGTCCAGCTCAGACCAACTAACTGGACTTCCTGACGGTGAAATCTGACGCTAGATTATATGAGGCATGGAGGCCGATTATGAAAAATAGTGAAGAATCTATGCGACTTGCGCGCTACTTAAAGGATAAACGAGTGGAAAAAGGGATCTCCCAAAGAAACCTTGCAGCCAAACTCAACTACGCAACTCCCCAATTTATCTCAAATTGGGAGCGCGGTGTCTCAAAGCCGCCCGTAGAGACTTTAAAGAGACTTTCATCTCTCATCGGCGCAAACTTGAAGGAAATGGAAGACATTTACCTTGAACAGACATTGCACGAGGTGGCAGAGGACTTCAGACGCAAAGCTAGATACGGGCGAGCGTCGTGAGAAAAGGAGGGTCACCCCTCCTTTTTTATTTTTCGCAGGTGTAACCAACCTTGCCGCCAACCTCACACTCCTTTTTGCACTTCAGCGGTCTCTTGCCTCGCTCTTGAATCAAACGATCGACCTTTTCGCGCGTCAGTTTCTGCTCATGGCGCATCTCGATCATCAGCCTCTCCTCTTCCGCGATAGCCTTGCCGGTTAGCGCGCCGCCTGAAAAAATCCCGAGCGCAACACCAAGAACAACAATTACTTCCAGAACACCCATTTCTTCTCCCTTTGAAAATGTAGCGAAGTGCCTTTACCGAGTAAATAGACCGGCTCTTTCGGACCGGTCTAAAAGTCATTACGCTCGGTAGTAGAACCTTCCATCAACAATCAGTCCAAACTTCCCCGGCCATCGCTCGATGAACTCAACTTCGGACTCTGCCGACGTCTCAAGCCACTCCTCATCTTCGCCCGTGTCCGAATTGCGGACCGTCAGAATGCCAAGTTTCTTACTGACAACCGCGAGGTGTTCGTGATGAGCGATCGGTTCGGGATTGTACCCTTGATTCGATTCTCGCAACTCTTCCAAGTATTTTGCGCGACTCATGCTGCACCTTCCGCACTTTCTTGACCAATGAACTCAACGGCTTCGCCAGCAATGCTTTTCGCTGTTAGGAAACTTGCTCCAGGAATATTTACTGGCTCAAGCTTGAAATTGATTCTCTTCCCTTCAACAAGAACTGGGGGGCGGCCCTTGCTGAATCCAATGACGTTGACGGCGTACACCGGAATAGGGCGCCCCAAGAGCTCACTCTCAACCAACCCTTCGCCCTCGATAGCGTCAAAGTACTTGATAACACCAGTGTCTTCCATGCCGGTAAGATGGTAGGTAACCATGTGTCTAACCGCCTCATCAACACCAGGTAGATCTGAAACGTGATCAAGACCCAGGTTCACTAACACTGCATCAAGGATCGCATCAGGGTCGTTTGGCAAAAGAAGATCTTCACGCAGGTGAACGCTCCCCAGCCCAAATCCCATAGGGTCAGTTTTGGGCTCCATGGAGACTACGAGCTCGCGCACCAGCACGTGCGACCCTGATGTGATCTTCGCGGAAATTGCCTCATTTTCGCCATAGTACTCGCCTGCCATCGCAACGACTTTCATTACAGCGTCAATGCTAATTCTCCCAAGGGCAATTTTCGACACGTCCTCAAACAACTTTATTGGCTTCATAAGCACCTCTTCATTTTGTTCTCAGTAAATGGCCACAAGACCATCTCCCGTAATGTGGATGAAGTGAACCCCGCGCGATTTACCTATTATGTAGGCGCCTCGTAATAGGGTCCGTTAATACCATAAATCGTATGCCCTCAAAACTCCCCTTCATCCTCAGGGTGTAAGGCTATTTAGCTACAAACGAGGGACGTGTAATGAGGAACAAAAAGCAATCGAAAGAAGAGCTTATCAAGGAAGCTTTTTTATCTCTTTATCAGAGACTAAAGCGCATTCCCGAAGGTCAACTATTTTATTCTGAATCAGGATTTACCCGCGAAGAAGTCCGCCACTCATTCGTGAGCTACACGAATCTGGTAAATTCGGCGCTATCTGATGATGAAGGCTTCAACGAAACAAAAACGGTCAAGACGCTGAATTCAGAGCAGAAGCTTGTGATCCAGCGTTACATCGAGCTTGTCGATGAAGTAGGAAGGATCCCTTCCAGCTACGCTTTCCAACTGCACTTAAAAGCTGACCCTGAGACAAAGGAACTAAAAGACATTCTGTTCCCTGATCTCTTCGGAAGCTACACGGAGTTGATTTCTCGGGCTCAAAAGCGCTCTCCTAAAACATTTGAAAACATCATGACACCGCTTGATGTTGGCCCCGCGGCTTTTAAAAAGCATTTTGAAGAGGTTCGAAAGAAAAAGGCGATCATTACCACGACAGCAGTTCCTGGCGCCCCGGTGTGGAAATCCTTCTACAAGGCCTTAAAACATTTGGCCAACGACCTTGATGCCAAGATCGTGATACTGAAGACTTCGGGCGACCCTCTCACGATCGACCCGTTCTTAAAGAACGAGTTTATCCTGACACAGGACCTGTACGTGAACTCGAATCTGTCTTTCTGGGATGTCGAAGCACCCGCGACCACAAAGAATATCGCGAAGTCGTTCCGTAAGTACACCAGCGTGGAATCATCTCTTGTTCTTGCTTCAACAAAGCAGATCTTTTTGCCTGCCCCTTCGATGGGATCGCTTCCTCGTGCTGTATTCACGCCAGGTGCTTTGACACTTCCTTCTTACAAGAAGAACTCTTCCGGTGTGCAGGCTCGTAACGACCACTTCATGGGAGCGCACGTATTCAAGATTAAGAACGACAAAGTCTTCTTCCCTTACAACATGCAAGCCCTTCCGGACGGCTCAGTTGTTCACATGGGGACTTTGTACCGTCCAAACGGCACAAAGCGCCGCCTCACTCGCAGCGAAATTGTTCGTGTTGACGGTGATGATCACGCAATGATTCATTCCAAAACAGTGGAAAAAGCTCTTGCTCGTTTACAAAAGCAGATCCCGGCCCACATCAAGGTATCTCACGACACTTGGGACCAGCACATTTCCAATCACCACAATGAGGGGAAATACATCTTGAAGGCCAAGATGGCCGAGCGCGGCCTTGATCGAATCGAGGTTGAGCGCAGGGTCACGAGCGAATTCCTCGAGCGCAAATCAAAAGACTATGACCAGGTCGTGGTTGTCGTGGCAAACCACAATGAGGCACTTGCACGATTCCTGGATGAAGCTCGATACATCAAGGAATCTCAGAACTGGCTACTGGGTTCAATCCTTTCGCTTGCCCAGTTCCATAACATTGACCCGGTCGAATTCGCTACCAAACACTACGATGGATTTAAAGGTGCCATTGAGAAGTACTTTGATCAGATCAACAAGGGATCGCAGATCCCGACGCTGGCTCTGACCGAAAAGGCAAAGTTGAATAAGGTGCGCTTCATGCGCGTTGGCGAAACCTTCGAGTTTGGCGGATTCTCTCTTTCATATCATGGCGACGAGGGGGCTGGAGGCTCTTCCGGAACACCGGAAGCGATGGGCTTTATCCACTCCGGCTCAGTGGCCTCTTATGACGCAGGGGTTGTAACCGGCCACACTCATTCTTCAATGATTTACAACCGCACCATCAATGTCGGAACATCCACGTGCCTCCCTCACGAGGAAGATGCACCAGGGTATGTGAAAGGGTCACCAAACGCGTGGTTCAACTCCACGGCAAATATCTACGCACCAAAAGAATTCAAGGGCGTGGGTGTTGGGGAACTCCTTTTGATCATGGATGGGCAATACGAATAGACCTTACGCTTTCGACTGTCCCTCCGAAAGCAGAGAGCTGCTGGTTTTCCAGCAGCTCTCATTTTTTTGGGGTGTGAGCGAACTTTACGAAGCGCGCTTAATCGTTCTTGTCATCCTCACAAGATTCGAAGTCAAACGGTCCAAAAGATTTGCCATCTGACTGTTATCTGTGCAACGAATCAGCACGGTGTTACCTTTTTTCTTAAGCCCTTCAAATGCCGGCATGTATTCTTCGGGAACATCCAGATCAAGATCAACGTACCAGTATTGGTTGTCACTTTCGAGCTCCAGCATGAACTGGTGTTCAAATATGATATTTGCGCTGTCGCACGCTACCAGAAACAGAATTAAAGAATCTCTGTATCCAAGTCTTAAGGGGATCTCTTTAGTGACCATCGTGTCCTCCGATGTCAGTTAAATGGCCGGGGGCAGTGTTAGCTCTTTGTAGAGGGTTTGTTGGCAGGCCTGTGCCGCCTCCATCGAACCGGGGAAAACTTTGCTCCCGAGGTGTCCCAGGTTTGTTCCGCCAGACAAGCCGAGCACCGAAAGGTTACAAGCGGGGTCCCCACGGATCGCAACTCCTTCAAACCAAAACTCAGATCTGACGAGCAGCACGGGCAGCGATATATAACTTTTACGTCCTTTGGACCTGCGTATTTGTGCATAGCTTTTACCATCTCTCCCCTGGCCCATAACAAAACTGCGCCAGAAATGACTGACGCAAGAATAATCGAAACTGTCGCGAGGAGAAAATTTCCGTCTGGCACTAGGCCGCCTTTTTGATCAGTTGATGATCGTGATGACGAATGGAACCTCTGATTGTCCGCCGACTTCATAAGCTGTGGCCTGATATGTCGCCTCTAGCGCGGTTTGCGGGTCAATTGCCGCGTTTGCTGTTCCGTTGTTAGTGATCGCCGGGTCGCCGGTCATGACTCCAATTACGAAGCCGCCATTTCCGCCGGAACACGCCTGCGCAATGCTGACCGGTCCAGGCTGAGCTGCGCTGATTGAAATATCCTCACAAGAAAGAGGATCCGATCCAGAGGTGACGCTGGCATCAATGCTTCCGCATGCGGTAAGAGCAGCTGCCAAAAGGGTGAGAACTGAGAACTTTAACATGATTCCTCCAATACCCTCTTTAAATAGCCGGACACCTAAATGACCGAAGACATACTTTATACGACATGTTTGAAACGGTGGGCGCGGAAGGCGAGAACGCCTCCCGGCTGGAGATCTTGATGGCAGTCGCTCCAAATGCTATTAAAACGCATTAGACGTTAATAACGTAAAGTTCTATTGACCTTTTTCAATTTATTTGCGATTATAGACGCATGAGCATGGATAAAGATTTGGCCCTAAAAGCACTCAGTCTCCTCGATGAAGAAATACTAAAGCGCGATCTCCCACTTGTTAGGATGGTGACTGGCGGAGGAGCTTCGATGCTTCTGGCTCACGAGTTCCCCGGCAGCACCAATGACGTCGACGCTGTCCCAGTGAACGCAAGCTTTGATGAGATCAAGGCTATTGCTGAAGAAATTGCCAAGGTTCTGAAAATTGATCACGACTGGCTTAATCCGCACTTCCAGTCTTTCACAATCTATCTCCCTTCCAACGCAACTTCCAGGATGACCAGAGTCTACAGCGGAAGAAGGCTTGTGGTGGACAGCCTTGGCGCCGAAGATATTTTAATCATGAAACTCATGGCTGGACGATCAAAAGACTACGCACACATAGTGCATCTGATACGACGAGGCGTTGATATGAGCGTCGTCGAAGACCGCCTCAATGAACTTGTAGAAAGTAACATGTACAAAGACTTGGCCGAAAAGGCTCTGGATCTTCTCTACAGCCTGACTGAGGAATAGAATGAGCAAAACTCACTCTTCAAAATACTACCGACTGCAAAATCTACCAATGCAGATTGGGGAGCGGGATTTGGCGCGTATTTTCAATGAGTGCAGATTTGACCCAAGGCTCATGGAAGTGGCTACGGAATTTGTCAGAGATTACTGGTGGAACCTCGATCCAAAGCTCTTGAACAGATACTTGAAAAGAACAAGGTTTCCGTATGCCATTAAACCTGCCATCCTCGCGATCATCAAACATTGTGAGTTCAGAAATGAAGGGACACGGGCGAGTTTTCTGAAATGGCGAGAATCCGTCGTAGCCTCAATCAAGAACCCCTCCCCCCAACTGTTCTACATTGGGGTACACGCAATTGGATCAAGGGCTATGCAGGCCGAGGTTAGCGAGTCGCTCCCTTGCTTTTCAGAGTTCAATCTTTTCGCAAAGGATTTGCCCTTTAATAAAGGGAATCCAAAATTCGTTAAAAATGGCGCAGAACAAACGAACCACTTTACTGAAGCTGGCGCCTTGAAAGCCAAGATGGCCATGAAGATCAAATCTTTCAAGAAAGAGAAGTCTCTAACGAACGACGAGCTTTCTGAGAAGCTCGGGATAAACAGGGCTTTTGTCTCCAAAATCATGAACAACAAGCTCGACGGAATCACCCTGGACTATCTCATGAAAAGGTCTGAACTGATTTCGCAACTCTGACCTCTTGATTCCCCTATTTACCGACTCAGGAAATTCAGCGCCCCCCTTTTTTTGTTCAGATTCGCAAAGGAGAAATGGGATCAGCTGACCTCATCGTCCTCGGTCGACTTCAGAGGAAAGGTTTTTGTAAAGGCCTTGTGCATCCACCAGAGTGCCAACGGCCAAAGGACAAAATAAAGAACCAACTGGGAAACCCTCGAAACCGTCTCCAGAACGGCGCCCAAAATTTCAAAGCAAATTCGGACCCAGGCGCGAAAAAGAAACAGAATATCGACCCTCAGTCTCCCCAGGGGGAGAAACGGGCGCCCCGTCGATTGTCTGACTCCCCGGCCTTTAAAAACGGAAGTGAGTGTCATGTGGGTAATCACGCCGCCGGCCAAAATCCATAGTACCAATAACGCTGTTCCGATCATCATATCCTCTTTGGTATATATCAAATAAGGGTTCTTTAGCCGTCTCCGCGCCTCTGCGGTGACTCATCAACTCGCGAACACTTTGCTTACTTGATCATTTTAAATAGACCGATTTGATCTATTCGAATTTACTTCCGGGGGCTGAAATCGGAAGTTTGCCGCGATGGACCCGCGAGGGGTTACGGGGAGCACTCGGGCACCACTGCGCCAACAAAGACTGGCAGGTGTGGACCCGAAATGAAATGTGAGTAAATCAGAAACTTTTATTCCGAATGACCGACGGGGCGCACCTTCACCGTGGGCTTGTGTTCAGGGTAGTAGGCTTCCTCCAGAAGCTTGTCCCATTCATCGCGCTCCCTGGCAGCCTCTTCTTTGGAGAGATTCGTCTTAATGATTTTCACTTCCTGGCCAGGTCTCAAGCTTACAACTTCGAACATAAATTCCTCCACAGCGGATCTTAAAGACCCCTCACCAATGGGATGAAGGAGGACTGCGGGCGCGTCCGACCAACTGTTACCAGGGCTTCGCAAATGCCGAGGTTGACGATTCATTCCAGGACGGTCCCTGACGGCGAGGCGATAATGTTGCAATTTTCTAAGTTCTTAAATGATATATCTCGCAAAGTAGATACTTTGCTCAAAGACTCGCGTGAATGGTTGCCTGGAAAAGCGGGGACAGGGCCACGCTTCCGGGTTATATTTAGTAGGCCGAATTGCCGCCACTCGAATGGTCGCACGAGATCTTTCGCGATCACCCAGGAGCGAGCAGCACCAAGCCGCGGAAGAACGCGCCAGTAGCAATCAGTATCGCCCAGTAGATCTCAGCACCTGGCAGTCGTGCATTGCGTCCCGTTCGCCCAATTACCGCGCCATCGCCCTCCATTCGCCCGTCACCCACCGTCAGCTCGCTACCCCTGCCTCCGCCTCGCCAACCCGTCAAAACGCCCAAGTCAGCCCCAAAACAGCCCCAACATTCCCCCAAAACGCCTCGCCCAACCAGCCGCCGCAAGAACAAAAACAAAAAACACCAAAATACCAAAACCGCGACAAACTAATACACAAGACCCCCCTCCCCCTCCATACCACACGCAATATATATCATAAATTGCGCGTGTGAATGTCGGTTGCGTCCCCTCCCCACAAGTCGGTCGGCTCTTCGTGGACCCCGCTTTTCCACCTTTAGTGGACCAGCTCCTCACCCTCTCCACTTCGAGGTCTCCATATCATATCTGATATGTCGACCAAGCCGACCGAGTGGCTCGGTGTAAGCCCTCCCCGCTCGCCGGCCCCCTCCCGAAACCCCCGCCGCCGCCACTCCGTCAGTACCCCTGTCCGCCTCCTTTCGGGATTCTTCATCCTCTTATTGATAACGGGGGGGGTCGCTCCCCCCAAGGAGGTAAAATGGTAAATCTCAGAGGGGTCACCCACTTCTCTCTTTCTCTTGGAATCGGAACCGTGAAGGATCACCTGAAAGCTGTTCAGAAGAAGGGTTTAAAGGGCTTCACCCTCACCGATGAGATGTCCCTTGCTGGCGGTGTGCTTGCTTCCTTGGATGGTAAAAAGGAAAAAGTTCCGGTCGTGATTGGCGTCACCCTGAACGTTACTGAAAACGTCCGGGTCCGAAAAATCGACCACAAATATGACAAGGTCGTGGCACTGGCGAAGTCCCACAAGGGCTTTAAAAACCTCTCCCACCTAGTGTCTGTCGGGTCCCTTCCGAACCATGCCTATGCCGGCAAATCCCGCATTTCGTTTGATGAACTGTTCGGAAAGTCCGAAGACTTGGTCCTTCTTTCCGGGGATGCTCGGGGGCCTGTTGCCTACCATATCATCAATCGCACCGGCGAAGATGAGACCACGTTCCTGCGCCTGAAGGAGGCCTTCGGGGCAAACTTCAAATGTGAGGTCTCGCTGGCTGACTTCTCCAAAAAGTGGGATGCCAAGGAAGGGGTTTTCCTTACCCAGCCCAACAATCAGGTCATGGTGAATAAGCGCATGATCGAACTTGCACAGAAACACGGGGTCGAGATTGTCCTGACTTACCCGGTGCTGATGCCCTCCAAAGAAGACCTCACCAGCCAAGAAATCCTTCTTCAAAACGCGTACGGCGGGAACGTTCGTTTCCACGAGGCTGTCTGCCACATGTCCGAAGAAGAGGTCCACCAGTATATCGAGGAACGGCATCCATACCTTAAAGAGTATGATTACCGGGCATGGATGGCCAACACTGAGCGCGTCTTTGACGAGTGCAAGGATCCTTATTTTGAACCCGAGCTTTTCATTCCGCCGGTTGATCACAGTGAATATCCGTGCAACCAGGATGAGAAGTGGGAGCGGGCGTTCCAGGATTACAAGGCCCATGTTGAAAAAGTCCACCCGGCATTTGCGGAGATTTTGCACGAAGCTGACCAGGGGGAGAAGGACCTTAAGACCCTAATCAAGATGATCCTGATGCTGAACAAATTCAACCCCAAGGATCCGGCGTACCTTGAGCGCCTGTATTCGGACACGGTCGTTGCGCAAAGAAACGGGCTCGTAAATCTGGCGGACTATTTCCTATTTCTGGAGGCAGAAAATAGAAAGATCATCGCCACGGGCGAAATCCGCGGCCTGGGTCGTGGATCCGGCGCCGGTTTTTTGATCAATTATGGCCTTGATCTGACTGACGTGGACCCTATCAGGTACGGACTTCGCTCGGACCGCTTCCTAGCTCTGGATCGTACCGGGAAGGTCAACTACCGATTCACCGAGGTTGCGTGATCATGGGGGCACCAGCGGAGGTCGTCAATATCGCGTCCGTTCCCCAGAGAAGTCCTTTTCGGTATGCCGGCGGGAAGACTTGGTTTGTGCCGACCTTCCGGCAATGGATTCGCTGTTCGGCTGAGCGCCCGAAGATTCTTTTGGAACCCTTCGCCGGCGGCGGCATCATCGGGCTAACTGCGGCTTTTGAGGGACTTGCTGACAAAGTGGTCATGGTGGAGCTTGACCAGGACGTGGCCGCTGTCTGGCAGATTGCGACCTCCCCGGACTACGATAAACTTGCCCGAATGATCACAGAATTTGAAATGACTCGCGAAAAAGTTATTGCTGCCATCGAATCCACCCCTGCCAGCACTGTGGACCGGGCCTTCCAGACAATTCTCAGAAACAGGGTCTGCCATGGCGGAATCCTGGCTCCGGGCGCCGGGCTCATTAAAGGCGGCGAAAACGGCAAGGGACTGCACTCGAGATGGTATCCAGAAACCTTGGCTAAAAGAATCTGCGACATTGGAGCGATCAGGGAACGAATTGAGTTTATTCACGGCTCTGCTTTTGATGTGATTCCCCGCCATGCTGAAAGTGATCGCGCCTTCATCTTTGTGGATCCTCCCTACACAGCGGACAAGCGAAGTGCGGGCAAAAGGCTTTATCGACACCACGAGCTTGATCACAAAAAACTTTTCGAACTTTTTCAGGGATCGGGAGCGAACTTCCTTCTCACGTATGACGACAACTGCACAATCAGGGAGTTAGCGCTTGAAAACGGCTTCGAAACGGCTGTCATCCCGATGAAGACAAACAGGCATGTTAAAAAGGAAGAATTGGTCATTAGCAAGGAGCTGGATTGGCTCCGAACAGAAAAGGAGAACGCGTGGATCTGAAATTTGTAAATCTTATTGCGCTAATTGCGCTCGTGGCTGGAACAAAGTTCTTGGGGAAAAATCTGCCTAAGGATGCGGATCAATTTTACAGTCCGCTTCTCATACTGACGGGTGTGCTTTCTTTGCTTTTTGTAGTGGAAACTGCACGAGTATTTGTGAAGCTTGAAAAAAAGATGGCCTCGATTTTTTGTGTATTGTCTTCTGTGGCCTCGTGATCATTTCGATGTATTAGGGAAGAAGCGTGGACAACGACAAAACAGAACCCGAAATGTTTATTGGATACGTGGAAACTGAACGCATTCCTTTCAAAAAAGGGGACGTGATCTTGATTCCTGCCGGCACAAAGGTGAAAAGCACAAATCCGTCCAAGAGAGAATATCTCACCAAAAGAAAGCAGCGAATCAAGGTCTTCTCCGTAGATACCGGATCCGATATGGACGAAGCGCTTTACTCGTACGAGATTGACAGGCATGGAGCTGATGAAAACGCCCCTGTGATCGAGCGCGAAGTTGCCGGCTCGATGCAAAGAAGAAGAGTCACCTCTAACCCTTCTATCGTTTTCACAGGATCTGGCGGTTATTGGTGCCACGTGGAAGTCCGAGACATTCTCGCCGCCAACAAAAAAGACTGATGATGGGGCGAGACGTTCGTTTTCGCCCCCCCCTCAAGGGCCGCCCCCCCAAGTGACCCCTCATCTATTTACCAGCATGAGCACAAAACATCGCTGGAAGCCTGAGCAAATAGCCAAATTCATGGAACTCGCCAATCGTGTAACCTTTATGAATCGCGACCTTGGCAACATCATCCCAAACGAAGACCTTAAACAAGAGTATCTTACTCGACTGCTCGAAGGTCTTCACAAGCGCGCTACGGTCGGTCAGGCCGTGATCGACATCTACCGCGTAATGGTCGCAAACTCCAAGACCTCTGACTACGAAGCGCGAAGAAATGCCGCGACTGGGCCAGCAAGCTTGGAAGACTGGACGCCTTTCGCGGATCCAACTGAATCCATCGAGAACAGACTCGCTATCTCCTCCCTGACGAAACACCTTCCGGAGCGCGATCAATATATCATAAACAAGATACTGAGCGGGGATTCCCAAAGAGACGTGGCAGATGAGCTGGGACTTACCGAGTCCCGGCTGAGTCAGATTTATTTGCGTATCATCGAGCGATTGAAAGAAATCGCGGCGCGAAAACCTTTTATCAAAGGCTCAACCGAGGGGGCGGAAAATCCTCTATTCGCAACAACCAAGGCTGCGCGCAAAAGAAGAACGTTCGCTCAGAAATCGTGGATCTGCGCCGGCTGCGGCCATCGCCACACCGGCCAGCGGCGTCCGAAGGTGTGCCCAAAGTGCAAGAAACCAAAACTCAGAAAAACCTGAGCTTTAAATCCCGGTTCCAACAACGTTAGAGGGACACCCTTTCCACTTAGGGTCCGTAATCTTTTCCTGGATTACAGCGCCAATCTTCTCAATCTCTCTTTTTACGGCGTCAGCCTCTTTTTCGGTCTTTATTCTCACAGTTTTTCGTAGCTGGTTTTGGAAGACATCTTCACGTGTAGTTCCTGAATCTCTTTTTCATACTTGGCGCACCGACGCTGGGTAGCCTCACCCATCTCTTGCTTTGCCAGTTTGGCCTCATTCTCGATACCCTTATAGGCCTCAACCTGATCTATGACTGACTGATCCCACCTGTCGAAGACAACTTGGTCGCCGAAGCCGTCTTAATAGCAGTCTGTGGAAGAGCTGTCATCTTTGATTCTGCATTCGCGGTCCACAAACTTCACAGTTCCTATCAGGGTCAAATCTCCCGTGAAAACTTTGGAGGGATTGATCTTTTCGCGGACGACTTTACTGGGCGCCCGAATAATCTGAACACTGAAACTTCCAGCTGATCCGATTCTATGTCCCTGTTGAAAGTTTGTTGATCGAGTTTGCTTCTTTGTTCGGGTTTGCTCTTTGTAGTTCCGCTAGAATGGCGCGCTGAAGATCAAGGTGCTCGTTGATCTTGAAGTACCAGCAAACGATCTCCCGACATATCAGAAATAGAACAAACATAATGGCAACAAATATTGCCAAGCCAACAAGAACCGTAATTGCGACGGCCGTATCTACCATCACCCCTCCAATGAAACGAACTACATACGCCAATGTTTACACCGACAGCTGAATTCGAGGCAGTCCAGATGTGATCTGGTCCAGCTCTTGTTTCACCGTGGGACATAAACCGTCTCATTTTACATCTCTTCATCCTTATATTGAGCACAGACGTTGGTCTGGCCTCAAACCAAATGGGAGGTTTTATGTTCACGTTGCAGGTCTCTACAGAAAATCCAGAGGTTCGTTTCCAACTTGCTTTCGACCCTCCTCCATCTTTCAAATCTCCCGGTGCCGCAGAAGACTGGGCATTGATGAACCTGCCTCGCGGTGAGTACGTGGAAGCTCATGACGCTTCCGGCGAATTGGTCTTTAAAGGCTTTGTTGGACTTGGATTTGACTACGCTGAGGACGAGGTCTCCTCGTCGGTCCGTTCGGCTGCTTAGTAATTGGAGTACGTAAAACAAGGTTGGCCGACAAGGGGCACTTCATGAAAGAAAGACCGATTTTATTTAACGCCGAAGATGTCCGGGCAATTCTGGATGGGAAAAAGACTCAGACGAGACGGGTTTTAAAACCTCAACCAGAACCGTGCGATCACTTGCCCTACGAAGGGTATGAGACTGCTCCGACTGAGTTTTTTGAAACCGAAGGCGAATGGGCATGCAAAACATGTGGAAATGGAATGCGAACGTGCAAAGAGTTTCCATTCGTCAAAGGAATTCGATGCCCATACGGTAAACCCGGCGACAAGCTTTGGGCGAGGGAGACATTTTTGCCGTTTGATCTGGATTGGCGCTACCCAGGGCGTCCTCACGATTTGCGCGATGGCCCTTGGCCAAATGTGGCCTACGAAGCGGATCAGGACCACGACAGAAATGATTGTTTAAAGTGGCGGCCATCAATTCACATGCCTCGATGGGCTTCGCGCATCACACTGAAAGTCAAAAACATCCGGATTGAGAGGCTTCAGGATATCTCTGAAGAAGATGCGAAGGCTGAGGGGGTACTTCGATTTGAGCATGTAGCATCTGAGCAGTGTATCGCCGGTGATCTCGCTGGGCGCACCCAAGGAACAAGTCCTCATGTTCTGGCCTTTGCGTCTCTTTGGGATGGCATTACTACCCCGGATACACAATGGAAACAAAACCCCTGGGTCTGGGTCATTGAGTTTGAAAGGGTGAAATAGTTCACCAACACAAACTCGTTGTTAGACACAGGAGCCAGAGCGCTTTCTAGAGAAATGAAGGAGTGAGAGATGAGCGGAATCGGATTTAGAAGAGTTAAAAAAGACGACGAAAGGTTCGGCTTGAAAGCGGGCGATATTGTCGTGGTTGATACTAATTACGATTGGGACCATGAAAAAGTGATTTGCATTGGGAAGCTTGAGGTTAGAAATAACCACTCTCTTTACAAAGAATGTTTGGAGCCAATTACAATTCAAGAATTGAGGGATTTAAATGAAGCAGAAAAGGAAGGTTAGAAAGCCGAGCAGAATCGTGCTTCATGAAACATTGAGCGCAGGCCTTGATTACAACGAAACGTACCCAGTTCGAATTTCCACTTTTATTGGGCCAATTCGACTCCGTTTAGAATGGGCGAAGCGTCTCCACAAATGGCTAGGAAAGGCGATTGAATATCTGGAAACGAAGGAAGGGGAGCGATGAGCATAGACAAGAAGGAAGTGAAACAATTCTTCTTCTTTGAAGATCAAAATGTTAAGGGGACCTACAGCTCGGTCTTCACCGCTAAAAACCTGTCTCGGTTCGATAAGTCCGATCTTGATAGAGCAATCTTCGTGGTTCCAAAAACGGACTACGACACCATGATGAGAGAGCGGAATGAGTTGATTCAGGATTTGGAGGCCAAAGAGGAGGCCCGCAGGTATGCTTTTGAAAAATACGAACAATATCAAAAAGAAGTTGGCGATTACATCGGGAAGCAACTGAGGGCTCACGAGTCGAAAGACGCAGAAATAGCGTCCCTACGTGCCCAGGTGAAGGAGTTGGAAAGAATCAAGGTTCCAGGTCGCCTAGAGGTTCAGCTTAAGGAGAAGAACGAGGAGATCAGAAGGTTGCGGGAGGCTTTGAAGAGATTCGGGAACCACGCCGAAAGCTGCGTTTGCCATATTGGTCATCAAAACTACGAAAACGAATGCGATTGCGGACTAGACGAGATTCTTAAAGAATTGGGGGAAAGAAGCGTCAATACGAAGATGGAAGTGAAAGTCATTCATGTCGGCGAGGATTTCACCGAGATTGGCTTTGCGAATGGGACTTACGCCGCCGCAGCCTACGAAACAAAACCCGAAAGCGACGAACCCACAGTTGAATACGTTAAGAAATCTGACTACGACGCCGTGGTGAAAGAGCGAGATGAGTTGAGATGTAAATTCAAATTTTCTGAATTACTAGAGCAAAAGATGATTACCAATGTAGCGAAATTGCAAGAGGAAAATAAATCCAAAGACGCCGAAATCGCGAAACTGCGGGAGGTTTTAGAGGACTGCGTACATACTCTCGAAAACTCAAAATGCGATGAGCCACACTGGGTAAGCATTTCGATTAAGCTAGGCAGAAAAGCCCTCTCTGGCGAAACGAAGGAAGGTGTGTAATGGAAAAGAAAACGCCCCACAAGTGCAGGCACGAGGCCGTTGGAAACTTCAAATACAAATGCCACACTTGCGGCAACATGAACACGTTCTGCAAAATGGAATGGGAGCAGAGCTTAGAAACGCCGCTCAGTGGTCAGCACAGAGTCGCAGAAAAGAATCAGGCACCTCTTGCCAGATTAGGCAAGCAGGCTATGGAAATCGCTATCTCTAAAGGCTTTGACCCAAGAGACACAACAGATGGAGACAAACTCATGCTGATCGTCACTGAGGTCGCCGAAGCTATGGAAGACGTTCGCGAAGGAAAAACCAAGCTTAAAATTAAGCCGAACGGGAAGCCGGTTGGGCTGCCGTCAGAGTTGGCGGACATAATTATAAGGACCGCGCAATACGCGACTCACTTAGGTATCGACCTGGACGAAGCTGTGCTACTCAAGATGGAGTACAATAAGAAGCGTCCACACAAGCACGGCGGCAAAAAGCTATGAGCCCAAAGGCCGCGGGTTGCAAAACAAACGAAAGCCTTCCTTTTAAGTTCCCAGTGGGGGCGCACATCCGGGTGCGCTTCAACCTTAAGTATCACCCAGAAGAATGGGCGGAGGTTTCCGGCACCGTCCAAAGGCACAAAAAGTTTGGATATTCGATTCTCTGCCACACGAACAATCTCCTCGTCTACCTGCCAAAAGAAAAAGTTGAGGCCGGCGGCTCTCTGGTAATCCCTATGCCAAATTCCTTGGCAAATTGGGCAAAAACAGTATTAAAAAGACCGTAACTGCCCTTGGTGGCCATTTACTAAATGGCAGAGGAGGAAAGAATGCAGTCAAAAAGTGTGAGTTTGGCAGATCCAAAAGCTCTATCTCAGTTCATCGCCATGTTTGTGCCCGAGGCGTACGAGGTGGAAATTTCTGAGAACGACGTCGAAATTATGACAAAGATGCGCTTAATCGAATACGCCAACAACATTCTCTCGGCAAACCTTGGCGACGAAAGCCTACCAGAGAGATTTGTAAAGCTCGGTGACGCCGGGGGTATCGAGAACTTGGAAGACGCTGTCGCCATCGCCGAATGGTCCGGAGACAACGTTTCTAAGTTGATAATTCAGACGTAAAAAATAGAGAAATACGGTTCAGTATTACTTTTACCGAAGTAATACTGAACTGGGTTACGCGGCCTTTGTTGACTTCCTTTTCTTCTCAACATCTAGAATAATCACTTCGCAACCAAGAACAAAACACACATAGTCGCCGATATCGTCTTTTGAGGACGGCACATTGATCTCTTCGTTTGCAACTACGCTTAACAAGCCGTCTCAACCAGAGTTGATCAAGATCGGTTTCTGAAAATCGGCGCTCTCTTAGCAGAGGTCAAAAGCTCATCAAGTCTTTCCTTCCCTTCCTTAACCAACTTTTCATAAGTCTCAACGCTGCCGGCTCCCCGGTCAATTTCCGACCTTTGGTGCTTCACAACGCTTGCCCAATACCCAAAGTTTCCAGATATTCCCGCCATACCAAGGATAATCTGCTGGTCTAAAAGAGTGATCTCGAGCGCCTGAGACTCCGCATACCATAAAAGGTATTTTGCAGCTTTCTCGTTTAGCCGCCCGCCGGATGCTACTATTTCACGGATCTTTTGAATTTTTGAAGGTTCGGACATGATCTCCCCCCCCCGCTAAAATACTACTCCGACAACCCTTCTGTGTACAGATTTGAGTCGATTCATCCTCTTAGTGGAGGTATGCGATGGCAGACCCAAAGAAAAAGGATATGAAGAAGGCGATCGAGACTCTTATTGAGCTAGGGATCGTCGAGGCCGCTGGCAAAGACCCAAAAACTGGAGCGCCAAAGTACCGTCCAACCAAAATGGCGTCAAAAATGACAGACGCTGACGTTTTCGCGTATATCACGGGCCACTATTACGGGAAAGTCAGCTCGCCACAATAGGCCGCCCTCCTCTGTCAGGCCATTTAATGTCTGAACCACATAGCAAGGAGCAAACAATGAAGAAATTCCTCGTTCCCGTAACTGTGCATGTGCGCCAGATTGTGTCTGTGGACGCTTACGTAGCAATCAAAGCAAAAAGCATGGCCGAGGCCAAAAAAAAAGGTTGAAGCGGCTCAAGACGATCACGAAACGCTGTTGGCTAACTCGAAAATCCAAGCGGACGTTGACCATGTTCAGTACGCTCTTGAGAACTGCACAACTGAAGGGATCTACGACGCAATCAGTAGAAACGACATTGCGGGGATTGACCTTAATCCAGAAGAAATTGAGGAAGATGAAGAATAGGAGGCACTATGGAATTTTCTGCACTGGTGAAGGCCACGGCCTCCAGGTACAACGAAGAAAATACAATTGTCCAAGTGAGCGAAAGCGGCGCCCTCATAACATTTCTTAGTGAGGAAAACGGCAAGCTGAAGGGTTCACAAGTCATGATCCTGCCAGGCTCGGAAGACAATCGGGTTCATGCTGGCGTTCACTTGCGCAACGCCGATCCCGACCTTTTGGCGGACGCCATAGAATCAGCTCTAAGGGACGGGTTTTCGAAGATATTCATTCACTCTCACGAGCAAAGGAGATCAGCATGAACCGAGCAAAATTCTGGGAAGATTTGAATCTTCCGCACCCAAACTGTGAAGGTAGTGACTCTGAAATGATCCGCGCAATGCGAGACAAGATAAATCACGCGTTGGATCTGTTGGAGGAAGCAGAAGCCAAACTGAATCGCTGCGACTTTACTCGAAATCTGCCTGTCAAAATCGACGTTACGGCCGACAGGCAATAATTAGGGCGTGCTTCAAGCAGACTGAGGGGTCTCGGACAAATCGTCTAGCCGATCCCCTCCTTTTTTTGTCTCAAATCGAAATACTTCATCCCTCTGTTGGGGGCCGAGAAGCTGCGGCCATTTACCTTGCTCAACAAACAACAGGGGGCCACATGGGCGCTAAGCGTTTGGAATTTGATAAACTTGATGAAAATCCGGAACTGAATGAAATCGTAAAGAACGCCGTCGCCGCGGCTTTTGAAAAGCTAGATGACAACTTTGAAACTTGGGCAAAACAGATTGAAGAAGTTGAGTGTCGTTCGCGGGATGGTTTCATCTCTTCCAATGACGGCGGTTGGTGTGCAATTTCGTTTCTGGATCTTTACGGGCTGTTTGGCGGCGGATTTCAAAGCAAGTTCAATGAAGAAATCCAGGCAAAGCTAAATTCACTTTACGAGCACGGACTGGACATCGCAAAGGAAAGCTTCATCTCAGATCACAAGGAAGAGCTGGAAAAACTCCAGATCCCTGAGGACAAGATAAGCTACCATGACCTGTACGAACTAAAACAGGGCAAACTTGCTGAGAAGCTAAGCGAGTACGAGCACGAGTGTAACTCTGGCGAACAAAGCTCTGTCATGCTCCAAGTTGAGGCTTTCATCAATAGATCTTCTCGAGGCGAAGGCCGATCAATCCATATTGCTTGCGCCGTGAACTGGGAAGCTCCTTATCATCGCCGCGGCAAAGACAGGGAGTGGTTCGCGCAGGCTGACATCGAGTTCAAAAGCGCGAGCGAACTGAAAGCGCGTCTAACACCCGCTTTAAACAAGCTCGTTAAAAAAGCTCTTTCTTAAGAACCTTCGCGAAAACCCAGGCCGGCCAGAGGATTGTGGCCGGTCCAAATCTCTGGAGATGAGTATGAAAACAAGTCACCTAGAAATGATCGCCAAATGCCTTTCATCAAAAGTTCCGGGCACAAGTTATCGACTTTCCGACAGCGAAATCCATCTTTTCACAGATGACAAAGAGCTGAAGCTTTCTATTTACGAGCGCCCGGCGACTTTATCAGTTAATGAGGCCTTCCACGGTACGGAAAAGGACCGCTCGGACAAAATGGCCTCAAGGGAGTATGTTTTGAATGGTGAGGTCGACAATAATTACCACACCGAGATAGACCTCGTATTGAATGTTCATTCCGATGGAAACGTGGAAGTTGCTGACTACTACCCTTTAACAGCAATTAAGCGACACTTTTCGCCTCGATAGGAAGGCCAGGCTGCGCTTTGGCCATTTAATCTGCTGAATGGAGGACACATGGAAACATATTCAGTGCCCGAGATGGAATCAATGCTGCGCAAACACTTTTCAAAGCTTGAGCGATCTGACGTGTATAACACTCGCGTTTACGATCTTGGCCTTGATGACTGCGTCGCAAAATGTCCTGACCTTAACGTCGACCGCGTAAAAGGTATCGCGATTGATGTGGGACTTACGGTTATCAACCACAAGGACGAGGTTCACAAATACCCTCGCCACAGCTCTTTCACTTTCGTGATTCTGCGATAGGAGAAAAAATGTATTACCTTTCAATTGAACGAGTCAGGCTCGATTTGGGTGGAGAGAAGTTTGTCGATGTATCAGAAGCTGTTGGAACGAGCCTCTTTGAGGACGCGCCTCTCGCATCATTGCTCGGAAGAAAACTAAAGCTCTTTGTAGAGGAACGTCATGGACAAATTATTGACGCCGATGGAGACACGGTTGTTTTCGACACCGCGGACACGACAATCACCGCTCGCCTAAAACACCGATACAAAGAAGCAGTTGATGAACGCGACTTTGCGGCGTTTCTGCCGGAATGGAAATAAGGATCTGCAATCATGGGCACATTTGGATCAACTTGGCCACGAGTAAAGAAGGCGGACATTCTAAGAACTGGCGAAGCGATCGTGGAAGAGGAATGTCTTTCGAACCTTCGCGGAGTACCGTTATCAATTAGCCATCTCCCGAAGGAAAGCTCCGAGGAGAAAGCTATGGAAGCTGCTGAGAGAGCTGCGGATCCGTGGGATGGCGTAATTGTCGCCGGCCCTTACGATCACGACGGGCAGGAAGTTTACGCTGTTTGTTTAAAAGGCAAAGCCTAACTTTTTTTCGGAGGATTTATGAACACGAAAATCAGCTACATGTACAGAGACGCGGGCAACTATAAAAATTGCGGAACCGTGGTTGCTGAAGGCAAGTTGACCAATCGTCAAATTGAGGAGCTCAAGGGGTTCGATCAATTTATCGCTGAGCAGGTTGGACTCGCTCCCCTTCAGGAGGGCGAATACAATCCTGAATACGATCACCCATACCATGAGGTCACCGACGTTGAGCTTACCGAGGAAGAACCCACGATTAAAATGACCGCTAAGCAGCTTTACCAAGCATTTACCTCGGTCATGAAGTGGGATGAGAGCCTCTCTGGCTACAGCGGATTCTGACCTGCAATCCGTCTCATTATAAGACCGCCGTCACCCTTCATCCTCTTGGTGGAGGGCGTCTTTATGAGAGTGAATCGCGCAAAATTCTATGACCTTGGGTCCTTTACCGGTGAAATCGCTGACCAGATTGAGACCTCCTGGGAAGACCTGCAAGACAACTGCGAACAAAATGGCGGGGTTTACATCCACTATCAAGGAAACGGCGAGGTTGTGGCTTATGGAATGAAAGACGGAGAGCTGACCGCCCTTGTTTCCGCTAAGCAGGACCGTCGGTGCCCGGTCGACGTCTATTATGTGATGCGAGACATGCTCACAAACTCTGGCATCACTGTTATCCAAAAGCCTGAATTTATGAAAAACGCCGGGGCCGCATGATGAATGAAAACCGGAACGATCTTCAAAAGATTGATTTTTCACTGATCGTCATGCAAGGAACGCTGACCTTTTTGATCGTCTTCGTTGCCGCTGTCGATCATGAGGCTTCACGCCAATTTCTCCAAAAAGTCCAAATTCCCTCTGTGGTTGCCTCGCTTCTTTGCGTGGTCTACTTCTTTAGTCGCCCTTCAGGCAATGAAGGGGATTCCCAGTGAGACTCGACCAATTCATCCTCTTGGCCATATCATCCTTTTTACTAGGATGGGGCTACGGCGATCTAAAAGATAACAAGGATCCATTCATGATGACGATAGCTATCGTCGTGACAGTACCTTTTGGTCTATTGGTTTGGTCAGGGATTGATCTTTGGCCGATCTTAAAGATTGTCATATCCATATTTGCCGCGGCGACCGGCCATTAGCTCTCAGTCTATTTATTGTGTGTACGGGGTAGGACCCCGCACATAACAAAAGGCTTTAGTTGGCCAAAGGAAACTTTATGAAACAGTGTACACCCACTTTCCCCACTTCATGTCCTGCGTGCGACAAAACCATATCAATTCCAGCAAAATACTCGGCCCAAGTTACAAGAATCCTGGATATTGAATCTTTTCTCTCTCAGATCTCGCAGAAAATGAACGTCATTCATCAAAAAGACTGCGCTCTGGTTGACTACCACAAAGGCGCCCTTGTCAACACCCCGATTCTCTATAATGAGGATGCCAGCTCTGCTGCGCGAATCCTTCATGCCGATCGTTTATCTACGATATTTTGCAAAAACTGTTTTGAATTCAATCTTGAGTACAAAAACTCCGAGCAAGAGGAGTACGCGATAATTTCAAAAGCTCAGGCTCACATAATGAAAGTCTATCGGGAAGCTCTGGAACTTCAGTTTCGTGAAAAGATGGTTCTTGCGACCCTTCTTTATCGACTGTTTGAAACTGGCAAATCTAAACTAGAGGCCCTCAATAATGAGTGGAATTCCTTAAGCAGAATCATCGCGCTTGACCAGGTGGACGTTCGACACTTCACAGGAGACGTTTTTCCGGAAATGGCAGATGAAACTGCGGACCACAGGCTGTTCAAATCATTCAGAAGCCTAAACGTCGAGGTAAAAAGCGTTTTGGACTTTGTTGTAAATCTGCCAACGAAAGCTCGCCTTTCTCATGAAATTGGCTGCGCTCAGACTCCCTTCTGGAAGCTTGAGAGCAGTATGGAGGCCGGGCAAAACATCTACTCCTGCCACTACGGCTACTTTTGGAAGACAGACGAATCTGTGTCGCCTCAATTTTATGAGAGGTACAAAGACGCCAGCGCCTCGCTAATCAAACATTGCATAAAATAACCCCCAAAAAAAAGCCGGGGAGGAGCGCTCCCCGGCCATTTACTCACCATAAGGAGAACCTAAAATGTTGCTCAATCCTGGATTTAACCTCACGCTACGTCCAATGAAATATCCTGAGTTTTTTGATCTGTACAAAACGGCCATCAAAAACACATGGACCGTGGAAGAGGTGGACTTTAAAACGGACGTCAACGATCTTCGCTACAAACTTTCTGAATCAGAACAACACCTTATTGGGCGCCTGGTTGCCTTCTTTGCGACCGGAGACTCTATCGTGGGGAACAACCTGGTGCTCAATCTCTATAAGCACATCAATTCCCCTGAAGCCCGCATGTACCTATCACGTCAGCTTTACGAGGAAGCCCAGCATGTTGAATTCTATCTGACACTGCTTGACACCTACCTCCCCGATCCAAAGGAGCGCGAAAAGGCCTTTGCAGCTGTTGAGAACATCCCTTCGATCCGACTGAAGGCCGCGTTTGCTGAAAAGTACATGATGAGCATCAACAATCTGGATGAGCTTCGCACAAAGGATGACCGTCGGGCCTTCCTTCTAAATCTTGTCTGTTTTGCTGCTTGCATCGAGGGCCTGTTTTTCTTTGCGGCCTTTGCATACGTTTACTTCTTGCGGTCCAAGGGATTGTTGCCGGGTCTCGCCTCAGGCACGAACTGGGTATTCCGCGACGAATCCATGCACATGCAGTTTGCCTTCAGAGTGATTCACACCGCTCTGGAAGAGGAGCCGGACTTGATAGATGCTAACATGAAGGAACAGATTCGAGCGATGCTTGCAGAGGCGATCTCTTGTGAGCTGGTATTCGCAGAAGATCTGCTTCAGTTGGGCGTTGCTGGATTGTCAGCAAAGGAAATGAAGACATATCTCGAGTACGTTGCTGACCAGCGCCTTGCGGCACTAGGGATCGCTCCTGTTTACGGCGTCAAGAATCCATTCTCCTTTATGGAACTTCAGGATGCACAAGAGCTAACAAATTTCTTTGAGCGCAGGGTGTCTGCTTACCAGGTCGGGGTTACTGGCGAGGTTGGTTTTGGAGAAGAATTTTAAAGAAGAGAGGCCGGGGAAACCCGGCCTCAGTATTTGGCTGGTTGCCAATTTTAAATGGCGTCCCGTACCGCTTCGTTCAGAGATATTGGTTTACTTTCAAGCGTTCCGGCCATTTAATGCCTAAGAGAGGGGATGATGAAGCTTTACTTCCAAGTGACAGACAGGAGTGCAGAAGAGGTACTTGCGCTGGTGCGCGAGGCTGACCTGGACTTCTCTTTGGAAGGCGAACACCTTATCGTTTCCTTTGACCCGGAAGAGCTCGACGAAGAACAGACTGAGATCGTGAAACGAATTAAGAAACGCGCATCCTCCGCCGTTTAGGTCAAAGCAATTTTGTTCCATATTGAGATTTTCATCCTCTAAGTGAGGCGAAACTATGAATGTGGAACAATCTGAAAAAATCGTTCTTGAAAAGATAGGCATCACCATTTCCTCGTACTCCCCATTTACGATTGTGTGCGCTGATGGTGCGCTTGCTACAGGCAATTTTGCCAGCGCCGTCATAGCGTCGAAGCTGCGCGCAGTGGCTGAAGAATGGGCTTTCTATGTAGCCGGCCTTTGCGAGCAAGGCGAGCTTGCAACCCCAATGCAAGAATTTTTGGAACTCAACACAGTTGAGTACACCAACTTCCTGAAACACGGAGTGCTCCTGTCGAACAGCTGCATTTCTCGAATAGTTAGAAGAATCGCTGCCATGAATGACCCAGTTTTCTGGGAGCTTTGCTCCATTACCGTCGCGAGAACTCCATGAAAACAAATGCAGTGACAAGAATCGGTATGTCCACACTTTCTCTTGAAGAAGTCCAGCTCGTGAATCGCTATATTGGCACCATCGAAGTTTACCTAAAGGGGCGGTCCAACCCAATTGAGGTAAAGGGCGTGACCGCCGAGGAAATCGCCCGCTTTGAGAAAGACTGGGAAGCCTACCTGAGCAGGCCGGAGCAGGGACAAAAGTCGACCGGCTAAACAAGCCAACTGTTCGTTCACGTCCGCCTACAGAAATTACTCAACCCTGCTTGAGGCAGGGTGGCTCAATTTCAAAACAAATAACCAAAATTTATAAGACCCACGCTTGGGAGCGATCTGTTGCCAAGCTCATTGCCAATGTCCTCAACATCCTTCTTGATTCCTTGGTACTGAGGGTGGGATGTAATGAGAGCGTTGTCATCTTCGCTTGTCGTGATTACTGTCTTGGCCCCTGAGCTTATTTGCCAGCCAAGCTCCATGTTGAAGAAGAGCCCGCTCTTGGATGTCCAGGTCCAACCAATGGCGGGGGTAACGTAGGCCGAACTTATTTCTCCCTTGTATTCAACTCTTTGCCCAAGGACGAAGTCTGTGGTCGTTCCTGTGACCTTTTGTTCCCCGAATACGGCCCCGACATAGAAGGTGCCAGCCCACGGGTAATATTTTAACCCAACGTCCACCGAATCGACCTGAACGCCAATCTCCCCTACTTTAAAACCTGGCGTAAACCCCTTGTGAGCGCCAAGGCTCAAATAGTCGCCCCAGGTGCGCCACTCAAGCCCTACGGACAACGGGTGAGGCAAAGAGAGCGCTTTCACGCTGATCCCGACCCCTCCAGCCATCGCCCCTGAGCAACATATCATAAATAGCATGATGAGAATGATTCTAGGCATAAGCCCTCCGCCTCATAAATAGAAAGGAGGGCCTTCATCCCTTGGGTGATGCCACTGTGTCGCTGGCCATTTAACCGTCACTAAGAGGAGGCCTCATGAACGAAAAAGCTTTGAGAGCGTGCGTTGATTATCTTTTGGCAACGGAAGCCAGTGATTTCGAAGAGCAAGGATATTTTGACAGAGGCAACCTTGTCGAAAATATGGGCCTCACCAACGAAGAAGCTGTCGCCATTGTCAAATACAGAGGCAATGAAAAATACAACAAAAGGGCGCTACTGTCGGGCTTAGAGAAGCTTGATCACCACATCTACGCAAACGCCCTGCTTGTTCATATTTCCATGACGTAAGCGGGAGATGTTGTGAAAAAACCTTCATACGAATCACTTAAACAAACTCTTTCCGAGCTCCTTGAGAATGAACACGGCGGATGCTCTGACAATACATGCGACATCGCTAAGTGCATGGAGAACGGATTCTATCTCTGGGCATCTCACCTCTTTATCGGAACAGGTGTCGCGAGCAAAGAATTCGAAAAGACCTACGCGCTCCTACCCAAGAGATTCGAACAAGACGCTGAAAGTGAGCGGGTTGAGTTTTTGGCTACAGTTGAGAGTTGCGAGTGCCCTAATTGCGGCGCGGTCGTTTATGACCCAGACAGTTGCGAATACCACTGCTCCAACTGCGGTCAAAGAGCTGTCTTCTTGGTTAAAACCAACTCACTTGGCCCCGACGGTGTCGAAGACCTGGGGGATCGCTGGGTTGACGGATTTAATGTCCTGGACTTCAAAGAGCGCTCTGACCACTGCATTTTTTCTGTCGCTATGAAATACGGGAAGATGCCCGGCGAGTTCACAAAAGAGATCCTTGAACGTTCAGTAGGTGCATCTCTTCCAACTGGAACAAAATTGACATTGGCCTCTTAAACTAGAATCAAAAATCAGCGCCTAACGCGCGGGAGAAATATAATGAGTAAACCATCTACAAGTTTTAGAAAGCTGACAGAAGAGTACCAGACTCTACGCGAGCAACTGGAAGAAAACATCAAGTCAACCATCTCCATCGCCAGAGAGCTCATCGGCGTTGATGTAACAATCCTGTCTGATCAGGAGTACGACGACAACAACTATTATTCATATATTCGCTGCCTACAGATTGGAGTCACTCAGGTATCCCTCACATATCACGATGTCGTCGATCTCGACGTTGACGTAGCTTCTGAAGCGATCAAGCGCTGTAAAGCTGACCCGGACAAGAAAGAAGAGGTTCTCGAAATGCTCGATGACGAAGTCGTTCAAGTTACCAGAGCTTGCGTTGAGAACAGTCTTGATTGCGAAGCTCTCATCCAAGGGCTCGCTCATCTTTTGGACATCCCGGGCGAATTTCACCACTTGTTGGTGTAGCTGTGAGATCAACACGCCCAACTGAACAAAATGCTATTTGTGCAGATAGAGACTGTCTTCTCGATTTTGAGGACAGTCTCGCCCTGAAGGATTTCTCTCCTGAGAAGGCAAAGAAGGTCGTTCCAGAACTATCGCCAATAATCGACCACTTAGTTTCGCTTCTGCCGGTAAAGGCGTATTTTACGGTTGATGTGATGATGCACAACTTTGTGAAGGACGGCCAAACATGCGTGGACGTTTCTCCGCATGTCGACGGTGTCGGAAACGAGTACGTGATCTGGTCGATCGGTGATTTTCGCACGGAGTTCCTTATCACAGACTTGGACATACCAGAACTAGGAGTTCTTGAACCAATGCTCGTGAAACCACTCATCAGGAAAGCTATTCTGGAGAATGACGTTTGCTTTGTCGAGGCTCCCGAGTCTGTCCCGATGAGGTACGACTCCAGGTGCATCCACCGGGGAAGACGCGCTCGTGCTGGATCTAAGCGCCTGATGATTCGGGTTTGCTCAAGCAACTACATCAAACCCAAAAACGTCAACTTGACGAAACGGCTACAGTTTGGAGCGCAGCATCTTCGGCCATTTATTATCAGCCCTAATTCAAACCAACGCATTAAAAAGGAGTAATCCATGAAACGCCTTAAGCACGTCTTTTCACAAGAAGTTCTTAGCCGCCTAGAGCGAAAGCTTGATCCCGATCTTTTGGAACAGATCCTTTCCACGCACGACGCCACCAGTCTGGGCGGAGTCAGTGCAGAAGACGGATGGTTCGCGATATACTCGGAGTTCACAAACCCATCAATTTCTGAGTACGTGCAAAACGCCATCGCTGCCGGCATGAATGTCGATGTCGATGCAGTCAACGTGGCACATATTGGCGGAGGCGTGATCAATGTAAGTTGCGAGATGTGTTGCGGCTCAAGAGACGTACCTTGGCCCGAGTACGCACTTCAGATCCTTGAGAGTGTCAACTCAATCATGAGCAAATCCGAGCTGCGCCCAGCAAAACTGATGTTCTAAACCTCACCCGGAGCGAGCGGGCAAATGCGCCCGTTCGCCCTATGTACTTAACCAATAAAGGAGATCTGACATGTCAAACGCAAGAAAGTCCCAAGCCACTGAACACTTTACGAATTTCGATGAGTTTGCCGCTCACGTCGGACTGGTTGATACAAAATCGTTGAGATCAATGGTTCCGAAGAACATGCGGGACCTGATCAAGGACTACAACGGGTATGGTATTCTTCATAACAAAGCTGCCTTGTCAGAGATCCTGGCCGCTACTGAGCTTAAACCCGTAACTCGGAAGGTTGAGGATTCCGAGGATAACAGTGATGAGACCGTCGAAATGTTCGAAACAGGTGTTGGTCTTAGCAATGAAGGTTTCCTGTTCCACAACAGGGGCGCCGACGCGACTTGCGCGGTCCCTTGGTAGTAACGTGCTGGCCGGGGCGCTAGGCTCGCCGTAGTCCCTGGCCATTTACTCTGCTGTTGACGGAGGTGAAATATGTCTTCAGATCCAAAAGTGTATGTCCGATGCCTATCTTCTTACAATTCCGGGAAACTGCACGGGAAATGGATCTCCATTTCTGGCAAAACAAAAGACGAGCTGCAAGATGAGATTAACGAGCTGCTCAGCACTTCAACTGAGGAGCCGGCAGAAGAGTGGGCTATCCATGACACTGAGGACCTTGAGGGCGCAGGCATTCGTGAGCACACAGGCCTTGACACATTGGCGGAATTTGGTGCCATTCACGCTGAGAACGAAGACACCTTTGAGCGCGTCCTTGCTTTGTTCAATCACTTCTGCGGCAACACGACTGTAGAGGATTGTTTGGCCTACCACAACGACAACTACCTCGGGGCGTACTCGTCTTCTCGAGACTACGCCGAAGAACAGTGGCAAAACAATGGGAACCTTGACTCAATCCCAGAGCATTTGCGCATGTATATCGACTGGGACTCAGTGGTCAATGATATGGAATGCAACGGCGAACACTTCACCATAGAAGCCGGCGGCGAAACTCACTACTACCGCAGCGTCTAGGAGGAATTTATGGATTTGGTCGAAAACAGCTACTTGTTTCACCGTAAAAATCACACCGTCGTCGGCAGAATCCTTTCTGTCGATGGCCAGTACGCCAATGTCGAGTGGTACGATCCCACTTGGCGGACCACCAGCGAAGACAAGATCTACGTCCAAGACTATTTGAAACACCTAAGGATTGTTGACAAGAACGACGTTGTGAATGACGTAGTTTACGCTCTGGCCTCAGATAAAGGCATCAAGGTCAGCCATGACAACGTCACGGTTAAGGGTGTCACCTCAACTCACAGAGGGTTCCTTTTCAACGTCTCCGTTATTACGGAGCGATGTATTTTTGACGGGACCGATCTCGCCGAGAGAGGCTATTCCGTGAGCACTGTTTATCCTGACGACTTTGAAAAAAGCGTTTCTCGTGAAGATTTTCTTGAAATGGTTTCAATGGCAAAGACGCGTCTGGAAAGAAAGGGCCAAATCCTGCCAGAGGAGCTTGCGTCTATGTATTACGGAGAGTTTCCCTTTAAGCACAAGCACCTAAGTGAGCTCAACAAGATGGCTCTAGCGGCACTCGCTATAGAAAAGGTCAAGGTTTGATCTTGAGACAAAACAAAACCCCCGGATAGCCGGGGGTTTTCTTATTTTGAAGAGTAGAAGTTGTAAAGTTTCTCGCAGACCTTCATGTTGATTCTAGTTCTGTTCGAGTCAACCACTTCCCCATTCACCTCCCTAAGTTGTTTCAGTGCCTTAGGGCCTTTTTTGAGATCAGCCGTGCTGATTGTGGTCATCACACACTTGTTGTCGGTCCAATCGTACGAAATGTAGTAACCGATATTATCTTTCTCAAAAAAGTGATAGTACCACATCTGAGGCTTGAAGTTGGGGTACTTCGACTGAGTAACCTTAATCATGTGCTCCGTCACACCAGCTTCGGTGTTGAAGATCGCACCCCTCTCAAATTTAATTGAATTTTTGAGGGCACGCTCCTCAATTTCGCCAACAGACAATTTGGCGAAAGCGATATTTGCCGCCACGAAATGGATGCAAAATACGCAAATTGCAGCGTACAGAATATTCTGGCGTCTCATCACTCTCCCCTTTTTAGTAGCCGACTTCAAGATTCTGATTTGGCGTTCTCAAAGATTCTTTAATGTAGCCAGATCGAACGGAGCCGTCCGGCAACACCTCTGGCTTCACATACTCCTGCACAAGTTCTGAGTATTTGCCGGCCTCGCCATTGGCGGCCTTGTTCGCCAGGATTCGCTCATACATGGCAGCCTGTTCGCGAAGAGTCTGTAACTCTTTCTGGGCGTTCTTTGTGAACTTGTCTTCATAATATGAATTGATCGTGTAACTCACGAGCCCAAGGGCCGCGCAACCAATTGCCGCGTTTGTTGCAGGCTGCTGTCCGGTTGCTGTCATCGTGTAGCCAGCCGCCGCTCCAGCTGCGCACAATAAGGTCGGTTCAAACCAGAAGCTCTCAGTCCACCCGGCAAAAGAAACCTCCGTGGAAAATAAAATTGTCAGGCTCAAAATAAACTTTTTCATAGCAACTCCTTCAGTCATTAAATAGACGCGCGAACGAAATCCCGCCCTTCAAAAGAAGGATGAAGGGACGGAATATACTATCTATGAGATATTTTTCGATTTTCAGATTTGAGGCGCCCCCGAGACGTGACTCTTCGACCGGAGGCGACACGGCGGGCGCATGAAGGGTTACAGCATGTAACAGCCGTCGTCCCCAGGAATCTCCTTAAACAAACTATCAAGAGCGGAATTGTTATCGGCGGAAGTTTGGGCACCTTCTGAGATCAAAGTGACAATCACTTCTTTGCTGATAAGTTTTTTGACTTTGAAATCTACATGGAAGATTTCCGCCTCGTGGACCTTTGCAGGCTTTGCCTCAACAGGCAACTCCGCTTTAGTTGTTGAAACCCCGTCTACTGACAAGAGTTTTTTGCTCGCGAAATCCACTTGGTAAATTTTGGCGGTGTTCATTTTTACGTACCTCTCTTCCTATAATTCAATCATCTGCCAAGACGCCGAAATACGCATTACATTTTCGGTATATTCACAATGTATTTCGCAAGTGCTTGTAATTTAAGCACTTTGGCCATCTCAAAACGACTCACAGCCACAGAACATAAATGAAATCAACACCGTACGGTTTGAAATCGAGCCAGATCATCCCAAGAGCCGATGGCTGACTTATTTCAAGTCCAATCCATAGCCCCAACAAAATCGTTATAAAGCCCAGCAGGGCGGTTCGAATCATCGCCATCATCCATAGGATGAAGCCCGGCCATTTACATCCTCGATAGGAGGTTTTCGTGGGAGCCAAAAGCAAAAATCCAAACTGGTTTTTCGAGCTGACGCAGGAGCAGCAGGTTGAATATTGCATGAAGCTCAAGGGGACCCGCCCTTCGATTTACTGCACCGGCAAAGGAGTGCCTCGCCCCAACCCATCCAAAAAAACGGCCCTGGAGCATGACTACTACGACTTAAATGGAAAATACGCCTTTGCAAAAAAGTCAGAGATCAAAAACATTGGCGAAGACATTGAAGGGGCAGCTCGCCACGTGCGCAACAAAGGGCGGGTGATCACAATTGATGGAATCATTGAAGAAAACAAGGGGGAGTCCGTCTCGCGCAACCAGCTTTTATCGACCTTGGACTTTGAAAAGGACCTGACCGAGGGTAACGCCCATATCGTCTTTGCGATGCACAGATGGCTCTCTTTGTACCCAAAAGAGTGCAACGAGAAGGATCGCAAAAAGTATCTTACCGGATTTAAGGCCCTTTCCGAAAAGGCGGCCGAGCTGATCAAAACGGAAAGCGATACAACTCGCGCTCTTGTGGCAATGAGGAATGCCACAGATGAACTGATGGTCCAGTTCCGTGCTGATGATCCTTACAATGATCTCTCCAATCGGTACTGGCGCATGAAAATTTCTGCCCTCAGAGGCAAAAACTCCATCACAAACCAACTCATCAAAGCAACTGAAGAAGAGATTAGGGAAGGACGTGGCCTCAAAGGCCTGCGCGCTCGCGTAAGCGGCGCCATGAAAGGGAAGAAACCCCTGGTGAAGGGCAAATCTGTCCAGCGCGACAAGTTCCGCGAGGATTCCTTGTACAAAAACGACCGTTACGAGATCAGCAACCAAACCTTCAAAGACCATCGAGATGCCGAAAAGTATCTCGGCAGCCTGGCCCGCGGGATTCAGTTTGGCAACTCCCTTCCTACCAAACAAAGGGCTGAGCATCTTGTGGCCTGCGCCCAGAGCATAAAAGACCTGTCGCAAATCACCGGCTTGTCTGAGTCCTCAATTTTCCAAAACGGGAAGCTGGGCATCGCGTTTGCTGCCCGCGGCAAGAAGGGAGCCGCTCACTACGAGAGTAAGACCAAAGCGCTGAATCTGACCAGAGACCACGGCTACGGAGCGCTGGCGCACGAGATTGCCCACTTTCTTGATCACTCCTATGGGGAGAAGGTTGTTGGCAACAACATGAAAAAAGGGCACTATCTCAGCAGTTACTCTTCTTACTACTCAAAGCATGCTGACACCGAGAAGAAAAAGGCTATTGCGTCAGCAATGCACGACGTCTATGGGCACATTGAGACTATGTGCAGAAGAATGAGAAACGACCCTGGTATGACTGATATTATTCGATCCAAATCTCAGTACAAATACTACTTCAGCAGCACTGAGTGTTTTGCTCGAATGTTTGAGTCTTATGTCGACAGAAAGGCAAAATCAAAAGGTGTCAAAAACAGCTACCTTATCCAAAAGCCAAATCACCCCGCCTGGCCAACCGAAGAGGAGACAGATGGCTTCATGGGTGCCTTTGACAATCTTATGAAAGAAATTTCTGAAGATTAAGCTCCGGTCCGGTTAGAGACTTCCATATCCACAGCCTCAATACTGAGGCTGTTTTCAAGCTCTTTGGCGAGCTTCATAATGTGAATCGCGGACTCGACATCGTGTATGTTGGATCCTCGATTTTTGATGAACCGAGCTTCATTTGCGGCCACAGATAACAGGTCACGAATCTTTGTGAACTTCTTGGCGATCGAGTCTCTTGCGTCTTTATTGCGCTGAGATATTTGATCAAGCTCCTTTTGCATCATTATGTTCATTTCCAAACTCTTCTCCGCACTGTCAATCAAGCGACACATGTTTTCGGCCAACTCAACCAGTCCCTCCGGAACATGGCCCTTCAGGACCATCCTCTTTCTCATGGACATTTTTGCAGCATTAAGACTGTTTTTTAATTCAATCATTTCAACAATTTGGTTTTTCATATACGTTCCGCAAACCCTTGTTCGTTTAAATTTGTGAGCTATCTCCGGATTGAGACTCCCCTGTATTTGACGCCAGCAAGCGAGATGTCCTGACCAGCCCCTCGCCCTTTTATCATCCGGCGTGATACCACTGTCATCGCAATTCCTGGAATTGCGGGGACAAGCGCGGAAACAAGGCTTGCGGAGGTGCCGGACAATTCTGTAAGAGCCAGACGAAGAAGTATCGCACTGCCCATGAGCAAGACCAGTCCGAGAAACATCATTCTGAGCAATTTTAACGTTCTCTTATCCATACTAAACCCCAAGGACCAGCTCCGCGATCATGCGGGCCTTTTCTTTAGTGACATTACCTCGACTTTTAAGAACTTTGCCCGTCCCGATTTCAACAACAGTGATGCAGTTTCGGAATTTGTCGAACTCATCACCGGCCAAAAAACTCGCCAAGGACTCATTTTTCAAGACGCCGAGGACGTCTTTGCCGCCAACTTTGAACGAAATTGCTTGTGTGCCAATGCGATCAGTAGAGAATTCCATTAGATCATCTCCGTACCGCGTGGGATGAATTTGAACTCCCCATTGGAGACAGCTTTCTCTTTGGAAGCTTCCGCCGCTTCAATTTCTAGTTTTAGCGCCGAACAGTGTTGGGACGCCATGAAGGAAATTGCTCCGAGCTTTGATGCCATGGCTAGGCACCCTTGTTCGAAGCCGGCGTTGTGGTAGGTCGCATTGTCTTCAGCGGCGATTACTTTTTCAATCTTCGCAGCATGATCTGACCCGATTGCAGCTCCCGTCAACAAAGTGATTCCATAGAACCCAAGGAAACCTACAACCTTCGACAATGTTTTGAGACCCACGACCTTACCCTCCTTAAAACGGGAACTAACTCCCAAAGACAGAATATCCGATTCATAAAAAATACGGCACATTATTTTGGGATATATCCCGTTTACAAAAGACCTTCAATGAAAACAACATGTTGTATTGTCTCGTATCGAGACCTTGGTAAAACGAGGGAATTTCGAGAGCTCTTTGGCGAATCCTTCTTCATCCTGTTGTTGTGAGGTGGAACGTATGAAAAAAGAAGCTGACGTGTTGGTAGTAGATTTTAAGGCAAGAAAACTTGTCGAAGTAAAGCCTGGATACAGATATGCCACGGCCCCTAAGAGATCTTATTCGGAGACCACTGAGACGCTTCTGGAATGCGGGTACAACGCGGCCACCGCCGTACAACGCCTTCTGGAGTTTGTTGAAGAGATGGGCGTAAATGATCTTGGCGCCCGCGATAACTTGACGGCCTATCAGCAGCGCCAGCTTGTGTACATCGCTAAGGTCATGGGCAGCATTGCACTGGATTGCGGAGATCAGGCTGAATACATCTTTGAGCTTCTTGACGAAAACGACAACGAAGACGGCCCGTCACCGGCATAAGGTGATCACGGCAGATAAGGGATGACCATAAGCCCTGAACTGGTGAGAGTATTCACGGAGATCGTGCCACTCTCCCCCGCCGCCCCGTCTACCAGTAAATTGAATCCGACCTTCCCGTCGACAACTGGAAGGTCTTTAAATCCTGGCGTCCCATCCCCGAACAAAAACTTATCCAAGGAAACCTTTACAATTACCCCGTCGTCGATCTGATTACCAAATCGGTCTCTCAGAGTCTTTGTTTCGACAAAAATCGCCCCTGGTGATGAAACACTGATGTTTTCGATAGTGTTCGTAAACTCAATGTCGCCGAATGTTGTTCTTGCGCCAATCTGGGCACTGACACTCAAGTCAATCGAAGAAACTCCGGAGTTGAGGCGGAAGTTTTCTGAATAGGCCAAATTCTTCGTTTCACGATAGAATCGCAACTTCAGCGAGCACGTAGTCCCTGGATTGATGTAGGCCTGACATGTCGTTGATTCGATAGTCATGTCCCCAGATCCTTCAAGGCTAGGGAATGAAACCGGCTCTTCACCATCATTGCCAATGATCATTGGTAATGACCGAATATCGCCAGCCTCCATGAAGCCAAAATCAATCACCGTTTCAGAATCCGTAAACAGATTTCCGGACGACTTGACGTAAGCCGGCAGATCAATTCGCACCCCCATAAATTCAACCGCGAAATCCCGACTTCCAGTGATTGTTGGACGGATAACGATTTTTCCCTGGCAGACCGTGTTTGAAGAAATTGGATTACTGCACCCGACGACTGAAAGCTCTGGCCCAGACAAGGTCACGAATTGCGGGGAGTCAGTCCCATTTCTGAATATGGCATCAAGTTCTACCGCTGTATCGCTAAGCATTTCGCTGAGAATGCCGCTCCCGCGAACTTCGATAGCTGCGGACTCGGTTGAAGCAGCATCTTGCGGCTCTGAGCAAGCCGCAAGGAACATAACGATTGCCAATAAAACCACTTTCACGGTCTTCTCCTTACGGGCAGGTTGGGCACAGATGTCTTCTCAGCATTCCGCGAACCATTGGGTCGGAGCGCTTCCAAATAGACACGGCCTCTTCCTGCGTACGTACCGGGAAGGTGACTGGATAGATCACGCTGCTCGCATTGAATTTAAAGGGCTTCCAGTCGACTTGGTAAAAGTTAACAACCGGACTGTGGGTATTGTCCCCAGTAATCTGAGCACAGTTTTTGATCAGAGGGTCAGCTGAAATGTCAGCCTCGCCGTTTCGCCCGTGAGCCCCGTTAGAGAAATTCACGTTTACAAGCCCTTTGATGTCGTAGGCAAGAACCGTCGCCTTGCCGCCGAATGAACCTTCTTCACCGGCCCCAAGGTTGATTGTCTCGGAAGTTCGTTCTGCATTGCTGTTTGAGATCGCAACGCCAGGGCATGAGGCCTTGGTGCAATTGGCATTATCCTGTCTTTCCACAGGGTTAATGCTTTGACCAGGGTTGACGGGGTTCGCGAACGGATTTGTGCGCCCATGGTCAGTGAACAGCCCCACTTCATCATACGGAGGTCTTGCACCGGCGCCTCCAGGGCAAGCGCTGCCGGGCTCGACCCAAACGGTAGATGACGGGTTGCTTACGGCATCCTGAAGACCGTCGTCGCGCTCGTACGCTTCACATGAAAGCGTGTCGTCGATAAGGCGGAATTTCAGCTCCGTTTCCGCCATCTTGTGCATATAGAAAGTGATGCCGCGACCTGGGTTGACGACGTTAGCCGGGCTCACCAAACTGCTTTCAGCTTTCTGATAGTCGGTCAGAGCTCCATCAAAGTACCCGCCGATATTGGCCCCGATTTGGGGCGGACGCTCTTTCTTGTAGTAATAAGTCTTATCTTGGCTAGTATTTTCAGGCGTGGCAATCCAGTGCATAAAGTTGTATGCAAACTGAGGAGGCAAACAAATGTTATCTGTTACTGAGGCGTGGTAGTTAACAGTGTACTGTATGTTTGCAATCCATTTTGGGTAGTAACAGCCAGAACACCACCATTTCAAATACCAGTTCTTGAAAGCCTCAGTGCGCTGCGCTTCCGGTGTCCAGGTGGAGTTAGACGGCATTGAAAAGTCGTCATACTTCACTGTGTACCCTTTTGTTTTGTGTACATAGGTCTGATTTGACGCCAACTGAAATGCGCTGTGCCACTCAGAGTCCGCCGCCCAAAGCTCAAGACGGCAAGTGGTAGATTTTCGGGCGCACTTTCTCTGCCCCCCAATGTAAGGAGGGCGAACGCACTTCTTCAACGTCCGCGGAACCAGTTTTGTAACCCGCACAGCTGGCGAAGACACTCCGTCTTGGCCAATTGTATTGAAGCCAGCACCTTTCTCTGCACACAGGGCCTCAGAGAACTGATCACTGTTTGACTGAATTGTGCTAACGTCAACAGCGTCACATCGGGATCTCAGGTTCTCTGGGGAGCATGGGCCAGCGGATCCGTCAGCACATCTTGAGATGAAGGCATCATAAGCCGCCTCCCCATAAAAGCCTGACTTCATTTTTTCGGCGCAGATTTCAGAAGCATCAGCTGCTCGCTTGCCGGCATAACCGGCAACATTGATATTCACATTGTTGAACACGTCGCCAAGAACAATTGCAGATCCAGCGTTCGGACTTTTAACCACGCCTTGAGTTCCAGTCGCGGGATCCCACTTCCCTGCCAGATCAATGTTCAAAGATTGAGAAATGCCGTTGTTCGAAGTGAATACGCGTAGATTTAGAGGCACCGTGTTGGCTTCGTTTGATACGGAAACGATATTATTGGATGGATTGTTCACCACAACGTTTGAAACCGGAGCCAACGTGTTTGAAAGCGTGTTTATGACGGTCATATCAGGAGAGCTGCACGTCGTCCCCGCTCCGTCCGTTTTGCACACTGACGACGCTGCCAGAGCGATACTCATCAGTAATTGGTAGATCATCATATTACAGCCCCCCTCTACAGGTTGGACACAGCTGCCTTCTCACGATATCTCTAACAGCAGGGTCCGTTCTCTTAAATAGCTTGACGGCATCCTGCTGGGTCCGAGGTGAGATATTCTCGTTTTGGACGTATGTTGGCTCAATAAAGTCCAAGATCTTCCAAAAGGTCTTGTGGAATCCCACGTACAGATTTTTTGTCCCATTGTTCACGATGTTTGAGCAGTTTTTCAGCACGCTCGGAGCCGAAATGTCCATATCCCCGTTCACGCCGTGATCACCGTTCTGATATACCAAAGATGGAATATTTTTGATTTCGTACACCAAAAGCTGAGACGTCCCGCCGCGGGAGCCTAGTTCTCCCCGTTCAAGATTCACGACCTCCTTCGTAACTTCGCTCTGAGAGTTTGAGATGGCTACATGTGAGCAGTTCAGGCCCGAGCAGTTAGTATCCACAGTAGAAACAAGCGGATCTACCTGTTGTCCAAGCGCCCCAGTGAATTGGTCGCGAAGCCCATGGGCCGCCGTGTTCCCTTTATCTTCCCACGCGGGCACGTAATTCGCCGGATCTCCAGCTGGGCACGTCTGGTTGGTTTGGACATAGTTTGTAGCCATTGGGACCAAGTTCCCTGGTGTAGTGTCCGGAGAAGGTCCGCGATCTTCCTCATTGGAGAAACAATCAGATCCGAGCGGAAGAAATCTTTTGCCCAAAACTGTTTGAGTGCCTTTGTTTAACACAAGCGTGTGTCCACCAAATCTTGAATCCACCACGCCACTGTCGTCGTAAGTGTAATAACCAGGGTCGCACATCTGCGTGCTAAAAGTGTCAGAACAATGCTCGGGATGATAAGTGGATGGGTTCAAGTACTCGCTTGACTTCATGTCGGCACTTTCAATCGAAAGAGTTGGGACACCGTTCATAGATGACACTAACATCAACTCGAAATCTGAACTATCCGGCACAAGAGTGTAGCCTACACCGGAGAAACATTCGTTCATTTTGTAAATTTCTGGGCGAGCAAAAGGGGACAAAAATGGTACCGAGACCACTTGGTAAGAGGCGGGTATGCAGGATGTCAGTGTTTTCGTTCCCCCCACAGATGCTGTGGAGCCATCGAAGAACACGGGTCCCCACCCTTCTCTTTTTGTCGCTCCTTGCTGAGAGGACGAGAACATCTTCAAAATCTGAAGGCGAACGGGTGCGTAATCTTTTCCTCGAACAACGACTTTGAACGCCTTTCCGGACAAGGCTGCCCAATTTTTTGTAGACCAGTAATTAGTCAGATCGCCAGGATTTGTCGTGTTGTAGATACCAACGATTGTTGTACCAGGCTTTTCATAAACTCCTTGCATCGAGTTTAACCAATTGGTAATTGCGGGCTCCTTCCATTCACTGCCCGAAGCGATCGAGCTCTTCCCATACAAGGACAGGAGTGAGGCCACACTGTGAAACACAGGAGTGTTAAATCGAAGCTCGGTTTGAAGCAGTTCGCATAACTGCGCGTATCTGTAGTGGGCAGGTCTTTGGCACAACTTCAGTTCGCGAGGCACAAGTTTTGTCACAGTTACGATCGGGTTCACAATCTGATCTTGTGTAGAGAGATACGAGAACCCGCCCGGACAAATGCCAGCATGCTCAGTCGTATCCAGATTGAGGTCCATCATATCTGCATCATCACACTTTGTTCGGATAAGGTATTCGGGACAAGGGCTCCCAACAGTGCCGTCAGAACATCTGGTCATGAACTTGTCTTTTAGACCTTGTCCGTAGTCGCCGTTTAGAATTTTGGCGGCACAGATCTCAGAAGCGTTTTTCCCATTTTTTCCAACGTATCCCGCGGTATTCAAGGTCAAATTGTCGATGATTCCAGCCGTCACAATTGAGCTTGCCCCTTCCGCGGCACTCGACAACCCATTGGATTGAGCGTTTTTGTCCCACTTCGCCGAAAGGTCCAGAACCACATCCAGCGGTTCGCCCTGGTTGTTCAGAAAGATGTTAGTCTTCATTTTTTTTGAGTTTTCAAGAAGAAGGATGTTCACCTGCTCACCAGAAACCGCAGGAACATCTATGTTTGAGGTCGGAACCCCTTGGACTGTGGAGTTAACGATGCGAGCGCTGGAGGCTGAGGAGCATGCTGTGGCCCCTCCGGACGTAAAACAGTCAACATCCAGAGCATGGACACTCAATGGTAATAAGATCAGGAGTTTCCAAAGCATATGACCTCCATTCTTCACCACTTAAATAGCCAGCGCAGGGTCCGGGAGGCTCGGGCAGTCGTTTGACTATTTATGGTTCCAAGGAGGATTTTATGATCCGCAAAATGTTTTCTAAGGTAGACCAATTTGCCGCTATGGGCGCCGCCCACCTGATGGCAGACAAAACCCTTGTTCGCAGCGCCAAAATCGCGGGCGTGGCAGCAACTCTTCTGGCAGCCCCGTTGGCTCATGCCGGCTTCATCTCTGACGTGATGAGCACCCCAGTGACCCGCACGATCTTTGCTGCTGGATTCGGCCTGTTGGCTCTTATCGTGCTGTTTGTAAAGGTGATCATGCCATTGATCAACGGTAACAGTGACGGCATCGCCGCTGCGGTAATTGGCGCCGCAATTTTGGCCGGCATCGCCCTGAAAGGGCCAGAAATCATCATGGCCATCGGCCTTGACTAAAATCACAAACAACTCCGGGGCGACAGCCCCGGAGCACTGAATTTAATTTGGAGAGGGTGGAGTATGACAAAATGTGTAGATTTATCTGAAGACCCGCGGTTTACAGAAATTTCAATCACTTCGCTGATCGCTTTCTTCTTCCTTTTTTTGCTGATCAATATCTTCATCACAGTCGGTTTCTTCTATTTGATCCTTTGCGTTGCTGCTTTTGCGGTATCGCAAATCTTCTTCCAAGGGTCTCCGCGGCACGTCCTCCTTAGATTCAGATATACGGTCACAACATCCTCCACCCTCTCCCCAACTGTTCCACCCTCGGTGATCCTTCCGGATCCCGAGGAGGTTGAGGGGATTATGCGTTTTACAGGGATTGGTGATCACTCTTCTGAAAGATCGCTGTTCTCTTCTAAACTCTGAGCGTCTTCGCTGTTAACACTCGCTTGCGCCGGTTCTTCAAGAACCGGCTTTTTCTTTGTTGCTTCTGGCGAACCCCATCCAGGGACTTTGCTTGGCTCAAAGACAATTGTTTTAGGAAGTTCTGCCGATTTGATGGCCAAAAACACACGAGCATCATCCGCGGCAACCTTTGGGTGCTTCGCGGCCTTGAAGTTCACCGACGCCCAAAAGCTTGCATTGCTCATTACTGAGTCAGGATTGGCGTTGTGTGAGTAAAAAAGGATGGCGTCAGGAGTCCAGCAAACATCCCAAGGCTCGCCGTTTTCATTGACGTAACGAAAGTGCTGGAGTGCCTTCTTTAGCTCATTTTCCTTTTTAAAACCAATATTCAATGACAAGAAAATACTTCCGGCCATCGCTATCCCGTACCCGATTGCCGCTGGATAAAAGTGAATCAGCTTCACAGGGATGTTGCTCTTTTTTACGAGCCACTTTTCAGGGGGCCTGTTAAGGCGGACTTTGAATTTCGGCATCGTCACGGATCGACCCTGCGTGATGAAGTCTCTTGAATCGTACCCCATCCACAAGAAGCTTGCCAAAATCCCCAGAGACAAGGGGTAACGAACGAATCTGTTCAACAAACGATTGTTATTGGCCCGAATAGCGCCAGCGTATTCGTGCTCAAATCGTACCTGCATATCTTTCAGGAATTTCGCGTACTTTCCGTAACGTTTGGACACGATTCTCGGGAACATCAAAATGCTCCACAGCTCTTTGAGGAGCTTTCTTCTTGGGACTTCATCTTTCTTCTTCGTGGCCATAAACTCTAAATAGACCTTCCGTCTGGCTGGACTCTTTTAATACTTTATACGGTATTAAGAAGCATCGAGCTCGTAGATAGAGACCGGGTACACGGTCGCCACAACTTCGTCACAGAAAGCAAAAACAATCCCTTCGTAGAGGTACATCCCTGAGGAGTTGTGCCTTTCAGCTTTCGCCAAACAGGTCTTGCGCAAGGTGGGATCAGAGAGAACATCAAGCCCATCCTCAAGAGATCTCCAGGCTTTCTCGGCTATCTGTGAAGGGCTAAGCCCAAACCTTTCTCTCGCCCTCTCCACGGCATGATCACTGATCTTGATTGACTTATAGGAGAACATTTCACCTCCAGGCTACCCATTAAATAGCCTCGGGAGCTCGGCCCGACTATTTATTAGGCACTGAAAACCACGGAGCTACATTGGAAGACACAGTTGCAAAGACCAACGCCGAAGCAGTGAAACGCATTTTGTTTGAAAAAGTTCTTGAGACGCCAGTTCCGAGGACCGTGAACCCGAAGGCCACTCTTCGCGACTACGTTCCCAAAAAATTCACCTCATTTGCGGACGATTTTGTAATCATGTACTTGGACAAAATTGAGCGTGAGTTCAACGTATCGACCCACGGCATGAAAAGTAAGACGATCTCGGATATCTTGTCCTATCTTGAGTCAGCCAAGGTTCGCGCGATGAAGTACGGCAATCGCCCAATGAAGAAAAAGGTTTGGGGATAGTGCCCCTTTTTGGGAAAATGCCTCCGTCGACTTCTATATACCGGAAATCCCGTGATATTCTGAACACAGAACGGAAGGAGGCTTTATGGGAGGCACCAGACCCTCAAAGGCCGAAATTTGGACAGAGGCTCAGCGTGACATCTTGGAGATGACTGCGCGGCGCTTTGTTAAACCAGGCGAAAACCCTGAGAACAACGTGTTTATAAAGCTTGTCGGCCATGTCACCGGCAGGAAACCATTCTCCCCAGCTTTGCCTAAATTCGTTCAGAGAGCTCAAGCCAAAGGTGTCGATCTATTTATAGGTCAATCCGGAGGCATCATGAACAATAAAGCGAAAAACACAGCCGCAATTCTTAAAGACCCCACCGTCCAGAAGCTCCTCCAGGAAGCCGGAGACGGCGGCATCACTTCAAGGCGAGAGTCAAAACCAAGCCAGGATGAGCCTCCTCAGCGCCTTGAACCAATCACTCAAGACGACTTGATCAACACAGACTTTCTGACTTTTATGGGCAAAAAAATAAAAGAGGGGTAAATCCCCTCTTTTCATTTTCTAGCTCATCCACCTCGGAACAAGCAAGTAGGTCCGCTTTATCATAACCACGCTTGAATCAATAGCAGTTCCGCAGATTGCGCCCTTAATCGGAACAGTGATCGCCTCGACGGCCTCTTTGGCCACCTTCCATGATCTTGAAAATTCATCCAGGACCACGGAGCCGACCTTCAAGATGCGCTGATCATCGTCAAAGTGTACGGATGAGTGCAGTTTGCCTTTGCCGGCATCGTTTTGGTCAATGATGTGCTCAAGCTGTGCCTTGAAACCCTTGACTGCATATTTCCCGTCCGTCTCGTTCAAGAATGACGACAAAGCCACTGTCTTAACCATATCCCTTGCGTAATCGTCTTCGATACTTGAGACCTTCACAACGTGCGACACGTTTTGCAAGAAGGTAAGAGCTCCGCTTTTAATCACGTTGTCCATGATCACTTCAAAGACGATCTTGTACACGTCGAGATTCTTAAGAATGTTTAGTGAACATTCTTCTTTCGGCAAGTGGGTATAAATCAACTCCTTGTAATTTAGAGTCTCCAAGACTGACGGCGGAACATTGCTTTTCACCAGCTTAAAAAGCATGGTGACTTTTTCTTTGTAGAGCTCCTCAATGAGGGATTGCGTGGTGATGCAGTTTCTGAACAGATACCAAAGACCTGAAACCATATCCCCATCGCGAAGCCCGTTTGCGGACCGTAGTGTCTGAAAGTAGCTCTCCGCCTCATGCTTGAATTCGTGATACTTCTCCAGGAGTTCCTTTGTCTCGAGGTAACTCAGCTCCGCAAGCAGAGTTTCTGGCGCCAAGTTGGCGCGAACACCACAGAGATCATCCAAGAAGCCCTGCCACTTTACGCGAAATCTTACTAACTGCTCTGCTCTCGCGTCCATTCCTCACCTCCGTTCCTTAAATGGCCAGGATAGCTCCTGCCTTGGGATTCTCGGCTTTTAAGGTGTTCCACCATCGAATTCTGAGACTGGGCCGCAACAAAAGCGTCAAGCTCGAGCGCAATTCTTACCGGTATCCCCCGGATTTTGAGTTGTTTATTGGTCACATCCCTGGGTGCGAAGATTTTTATCGAACAGTAGCCAAGCAAGTTTGCAAAAATGTTCGAGCCAACCTGATGATCTTCGATCTTCACCATGTCGATGCTCTCGATGGGTCGAAAAATCAGGCCTGAGCGCATCGTCATTCTGGTTCTGTCAAACCTGACCTTTGTAGTCAGGGGGATCAATACCATATATAGTATGGAGAGCACCCCGGCCGCCGCGGCTGCCTTCTGGTGCTTGGTTGCAAACTTCAGCAGTGCAGCTTCCGGCTTTTTGATGATCTTGGCAATTTGCGGGTTGATTTTCGCCATATACCGGTGAACCAAGGGTCGCTCATTGATTGCCAGATAGTACGTCAAAATTAAAACCGCGATGATTGGGATAATGTTCTTTGCGGGATTTAAGCGAAATTCAATTTCGGTCATACGCCCTCCACCTCACTAAATAGCCGCAGGCAGCCATTTGGCTATTTACCAAGTATGGACATGACATCGCTTTTCTATCCTCCGCTGAGCCGGAAGATTTATGACACCAAATCCTATATAGACGCAATTGAAGACGGTAAAACGTTTCGCGACGTCTTCTGTCTTGGTGTTTGTGAACAAAATGGCGGCTCATGGCTTTTGAAAGATTTTGGGCAGGAGCCTCACGCTCTGTACGTCGGCACGACAGGTTCAGGTAAATCAAAGGCTGGAAGCTTTACTTTGACGACATACACCGCTACCAACTCTGATCACGCCATCATCTTTATCGCCGATGTTATCAAGGGTGCCGGCGACTACTCCCACCTCTTCGACCTTCCAAATGTCTACACCTCGGTCAATGAGAAGGGTTTTAATGCCAACGAAGGACTCAAGAGAATGATTGACCTGATGTACTCAGAGGCGCAAGTTCGCCAAGAGGAGTTCATCAACGCCGACGTTCCCGATCTTCCTGCCTATGAGCGTCTGACAGGAAAGAAAATTGCAAGAATTGTCCTTTTTATGGAGGAGTTTCACGCGATTCCTTACGGCGTCCTAGCCTTTGATAAAGACTACAAAAAGAAATACACGTCCGCTGAAAAATTCTTTAAGTTGATGCGTATTGGGCGCTCTCTCGGCATCTGGATTATTGGCGCTTCACAAAAAAGTACCAAATCCGACGTCCCAACTGAGATACGTGACTCTTTCACTCAAAGACTGATCTTCCGCGTTTCTCAGGGCGAGGCGCAGTACGTTTTGGGTGATTTGCGACCAGCTTTTTTGAGAACGGACCAAAAGGGCCGATGCTTCCACGAGGAAGGAGAAGTGCAATTCCCTTTCATTTCTCAATCTGAGTGTCGCCGAATCGTTGAAAAGTACGCCAAGCCATTCAACGCCGAGTGTTTCTATCTCAAGCCGGAAATGATCAAGAAGTATCTTTCTGGAAAAGACGGCAAGGAGCTGTACAGTCACAAGCGTGTTTCGGAATTGACGGAGGCGATTGAGTCCCATAAGGGAGAGATCGTTCTGGAGATCTGTCACGAAAAACTTGGACATTCATGGGAATCGGTCAACTCGAAGATTGATCCATATGGCATCTGCGGAATCATTACTGACCAGGAAGACAAGCGCTACTGTGTCGCTTACGAGACTGGAAAAGTCGGATTTAAAACGATCGCGAATCTTGTGAGAGCCATCAAGGAAAATAAGACGAATGGCGCTGTCTTGTACTGTTTGGCGGACGGGCTTAGTGCAAGAATTTACAAGGACGCAACCGAAGCTGGTATCCTTATCTACGACCACAAGGACCTAATCCGTTTTGGCGAGCAACTCGACACCGGAAAGGTCGATGTGGCGCTTCGCATGTACAAACTTCTGGCCAACAATGACGAGCATCACGATGACGAGGGGTACGATGATGAATTTGATGAGGATTACCTGCCTCCGGCAAAAGCTGAGAAGAAACCTCGCGCAACCAAACTGCCGAAGGATTTTGACTTCTCCTCGAAGGTTTCCGTCACAAGACCGATGACCGAAGAGTATTCTGTGGAGCCAGAAAAAGAAAAAGCCGTACCGAAAAAGAAGCCTAAAACCAAGCCCGCAAAAGAACGCGAAGAGGATCTGAAAATTCTCGAGAATGTCCGAAAAGGTCGAGTTCTTGCAGAGGCAGTTCTTGATGGCGAATTGCCAAAGAAGTCTCGCCAGCGAGCTGAGGACGTGATCAATAAGCGCGACTTCTTAAAAGACGAGCTGGACACATTCCTCGTGCCATCAGGCCAGATTGATCAAGCTCTAAAAGGATTGTTCGAGCCAGAGGAATAGTCACTTCAATGAATCGAGGTGTTCACGAACCATTCCAGGAACACCTTTTGACCTCTTCCAAATCACGGCCAAGTACCCGCGCTTGGCCGTTTGTGGCACATAAGAGGTTCCTTTGAGATAGGACTCGATGTAATCACCGAGCGAATGAAAGATGTCACTCACGAAGACTGGGAAGCAAAGTAGATAAAAACCGAGACTCCCAAATCCCTTCTCCCACGGAAAAAAGCTCGCCAACCACGCCTTGAAAACGCCAGGTATGGCTCCGCGAAGCCCGACAGGAGTCAAAACCATCTCCAGCAAGAAAACAACTCCCATTAGATACCAGATCCGCAACCACACTCCCAGAATAGGCAAGTGCGAAATACCTCTGTGGGTCAGAGTGTTTGCGAATGGTTGCCACAATACATTCCAGAGCAAATTTATCGGAGAAACGAACGTCTTCAGATACTGCCCAAATCCGAAATTTTTTATAGCGGACGGAAACGGAAATGTGTGCTTGCCTGGGCGATTCTCCGGATGATCAAGATCCGGTTGGAAAAAGGCCGAGCAATACATGTAGACCGCTGACGAAATGGCGCTCACGGTTACCGCTCCGGTAAAAGCGCTTGGGCCAAAGTTTGGCATCCTGTAGTAGAAGTGAAGAATGATGTAAATGAGAGCATAGTAAAGGGGCGTTGCCGTGTGGTTAACAGCAACGTTACTGATATTGTTCCCACCATAAGGGAAATAGTACTTTTTAAGCCGCTTCTTGAATTTCTCCACTGGAGACCTTTCCCGAACGAACCTGTGGTATCAACTCCCTGAGTACGTCCTGAAGAGCTGTCTTTTCAAAAGATCTACACAGAAATCGCGATGTGCTATTTGAAACAACTCCGTTGATTACGATCGCAGCTTTCCATACCGCCGTGACAATCCGCTCATCCCGATCAAATTTCAACTCAATGCCCTCCTCAGCGTACGACTTGGCCAAGACCTTTTCTTTCACAGCCCTGTATTCCGCGGCCTCCTTGATGTAACCAACATTTTCAAGGTGCTTGTCTGTGAACCTTCTCCCAAGTTCGCTAACAAGTTCTGGGTACGCGTCGCTGATCTCCCGAGCAACTATAGAGAGAACGGAATCTCTTGCGATCTCGGCTTCTTGAATCAGGCCGCGGTCAAGACACAGTGTTTCGGCGCCAGAGAGCTTGGCGCGCAAGCGGCCATTGGCGGAGCTGTCTTTAACGGTAATGTCCCAGTGCGGGAGAAGTGCCTGAAGTTCGTCTTGTGCTCTCATATCACTCCTTGAAAATGCTCTTGGCTTCGTCTTCGAAATTGTAGGTTGGAGCGAGCTCAAATTCGTTCTTAAAGAAAACCCTCGTTCTTGCGCTCGTGTTCACCAAAAACGAATCCTTTGTTACGTTCATGTTCAGGGTATCCCAAATTGTTTTATTCGCTGCGACCTCGTTCGCCGCCTTTCCCGTGATGTTCAGATACACGCCAAACGGAGTCCAAAGGGCCTGGCTGGCTGTTGATGGATCAAAACCATTCCAGACCAGGACTTTCTTGAGCCTTCTTCTTTCAACAATAAGAGGGTGGCTAAAATTCAAAAGAAGGCCAAAGAATCCTTGCGCGACAAAGAAAATGAATACAGGGTGTTCCAGGACCTTGTTGTAGTTCAGCTTCCCGGTCTTCATTTTTAGTGCGCTTTTGATGGAGAAGGTTGATTTGCTTTTTGTGAAGGGGCCGGCTCCAACATCGGCCATCAAATATCCGACCGCTACGGCATTTAGAGCCAACAACAAAGCCGCAGCTGCAAGGTGCCTCTTCATAGCAGATTTGATCCACGCTTGTTCGACCGTCAGTTTGTGAGCCTGAAAAAATTTCGACAAGGGAATTGTGCTTAGAGCAATGAGTAAAAGTTCAGCCCAAGGGAACAAGGTGGCGAAAAGGGCGCCGCTGCCGCCACTGCTTTCCTTCCCGCTTTCCATAGAACTTTTCATTATTTACCTCCGCTTCGACTTCCCTATAAATAGATCAGTGAAGCCGGAGGGGTGCCTTGTGACGGCGTTGCGCGGGACAGGAGCGCCATCCCGCGAACTTTTGTTATCTATCCAAAATCACAAAGGTAATCAGCTTTATGCCGAGAGCAGTGATTTTTTGTCGATTTCTTGCATTACCGGCCCGCTCATGGTGATCAGGACTTGGCTCTCCTGGTACTTTTCAATATCCATAATGACAGGTTTGACAAGGTTCAGAATCTCCTCCTTTAGGGATCTGACTCCAAAAGACTCCTTCATAGCCTTCTCGCTCACAGAGTCCAGAACCTCGTCGGCAAAAGACAGTCGCACTCGGTCCGCGTCCCAGAGAACATCCCTGTAATACTTCACCGGCGATTGATCGCTGGATTTGAGGATGTTCAGAATCATCTCTTTCGTAATCGGGTTTGTTTTGGTCAATGTCGTGAATCTTCCAACGAACTCCGGCGTAAATCCGAACTTCACAATATGGTCTTTGGTGAGCTTCGCTTCCCACTCCTTAGAGTCAGAGTCCCCAACGAGATCAATCTGTTTGGAGTTTGTCAGACCGGAGATCTCTCCGATTCCCTCAAAAGCTCCCGCTCCGATAAAGAGAATTTTCTTCGTGTTGAAGACGATCTCCCGGTCTCCGTTTTGGTTGCCGGTTTTGACCATTAGGGGAATCTCGGCGCCCTCCAGGATCTTTAGAAGTTCTTGCTGAACCATCTCGGACTTGAACATGTCCGAGGTCTTTGAACGGCCAATCTTGTCAATCTCGTCAATGAAAATGATCGAGCGCTCGGCTTTCTCGATGTCGCCATTTGCCATGTTCAAGGCCATGGAAAGCATGGAGCTGACTGAAAGCCCCACGTATCCGGTCGGAGACCAGCTCGAAGCGTCTACCTGAATCACTGGGTAGTCTTCAAGATTTCTGGCAAGAACGCGGGCCAGTTCAGTTTTGCCACTTCCGGTCTTTCCCATGATGATGGTGTTGTGTTTCATGCTTGAGTAGTTCCCGCGTGCGCCACGGGTGTGCATTGACACCGCCAGTGCCAGGGCGGCCTTGGCCTCATCTTGCCCAATAACGCTTTGATTGAACATCTCTATGATCTGACTTGGCGAGTACACGCGAGGCCCTTGCTTGCTATTGCCTCCTGCTGTGAGTCCGTTTTGGTTCAGCGTTTTCCTGATCATCTCAGACGTCTTATCAAGACAGTCGGAACACACGATCACATCGTTAAACTGAGCTGCCAGAACCACTTGCTCACCACATTTATGACACTGAACCATAAAAACTCCCCCTCCCGAAGAGATCATTTTTACCGAAACATCCTCAATTATCATTTCGAAACATCATCAATTTGCGGGATATATGCTGAACACGAAAATATTCAGATCCCGGTAAAATATCCTTTAAAAACCAAAACACTTAAAGACTCCCGATAACAGTGTCGGTAAAAATATTTTGGCTTTTGAAGTGTTCGCGATTAGCCGATACCTTCTTGTAATAAGGGTCCTCTTGGGGAACGCTAACGTTTCTCGCCCCGCGGACACCACGGTTAAAACAGATAACAAACTGGACATCATCCTTGAAAGGGCAGCTCTTCTTAAGCTGTCGCAAAAAGGCTGTGCCCTTTCTGATGTTTGTTTCCGGATCAAAGAGGTCTTTCTCTTTGATTTCCGCAATTGTTCCTTTTAGGAACGAGGGGGTTTTTGTTTTATAGATCGGTCCAAGATCTGGTTCAGCGAAAAATTCTGGGCGCAGTTGCATTAAGCCAATTTCGCCAATACCGCCGACAGCTTTTGTGTTAAAACTACTCTCCGTCTTGATCAGTCCTGCTACCAGGTAAGGGTCAAGGCCGTTTGCGTTCGAATACATTGCTATAAGCATCAAGATTGTTTTCATGAACCCAGTATATCCCGTTTTCATGTTATATACCGTCGCAAATGTGGCTTCGTATCACATTGGGCCATTTACATTACATACTACGTTTATATTTGTATATACCGAGATCGGGATTCTTACACTGATACGGAATTCAAATATGGAGAGAATTTAATATTCCAGTAACGTAAAATTGCTTTGGGAAACTTAAAAAGTCGGAAACGACAAAACACATCGTTAAGGAGGTACGTACAGTGAAGGGCGATGAATTGGTCTTTAGAGTTGAGGGTGCATTCAGAACGATAACTGATATGAGCGACGGAACGCTAAAAGCGGAAAAGGATGTTGAGCTGGATTTTTTACCGGCGAATCAGTTTTTAGACCTGCATGAAGCCCTAGAGATCATCAAAACCGAGCTTAAGCTCAGTGGGGGGTGGGAAATATACAGTGAGACGAAAGCTGTGATGAATATCATCAAGGACGGCTGTCACCACAAGCTTGTCGTTTGTTACGATGTTGTTGCTTTTGAAGATCTGCAAGAAGTGAACATATACCAAGAAGCAGCAGCATAGTTTTAGAGGAGCCGGGAAAATGATGTCCTGGCTTTTTCTTTTTTATCAGAGCGCTCTTATCGAGCGACATTCCTTTTAAAATATATCCAATATAAAGAGCTTTTTCATCCTGGCAGTGTGGTGGCTATTTACCGTCCACAAAGCATGTATCCATGCCGCGAAGATAAGGGTTTGCTGTTGCCCAGGTGAAACTCGCGCTACAAGAACACCTTCCTAATACAGACTCCCGCACCCTCCTAAAAAGGAGGTCGATGAGTACCAGCTCCGGTCAAAGTGGAGCCGCCCATTGGTCCAAAGAACAGGGACCGCGCTGTTGGGAAAGCTAACCGTCGAGTGTCGCCTTTGGAGAGGATTAAACGGCTCGATGCGAAACAAGAGATTGCGGAGAAGATAAAAACTTCTCTTTTTTAAAAACGCAATTTTTGTCTTATTATTATAAGATAATTGCCCTCCCATGCCTTCATTTCTAAGAGATTCTTGGACTTTTGGGTCCGGGTTAGGGTCGGGGGCGGACCGAGCCCCCGGACAGAGACCCGCTAGGGTCAAATAAAATTGAACATCTTGTGGTTCTGATCTTTAAAAAATGAATCAAGACAAAAACTGTTTCCTGAACGGTTGATAGGCTAGCTCCGTAAATCTCTCAGTCCACTGAAAAAGTGTGGATGCCACCTTTCTGGCTATATCAGAAAATATACCCCAAAAGGGATAAACCAGCACACGCCCAGCGCCTCCTCAGTCTATTTATAGAACGTAGGAGATGTGCATGAAAAGCTTCGCGAATTTCTTTAAATCACTGATGGTGTTCGGGGTTATGCTCCTCCCCTCCCTCGCTTTTGCGAACATGAAGGAAACCGAAGCTGCTGAGGATCTTGCCAGTAAGATTGCCAGTGACATGTACACTTCGATCCTAAAGTCATCATCCGCTCTCATTTCAGCCGTTGATTTTAAAGTATTGATTCTTGTTCTAAGCCTCGTTGCTTTCGGCAAAATGATTTATGACGGACTCGAAAGCACGGACCGTGTTGCCACCGGGTTGTTAAAGCTCTGCATCTACGCTTCTCTTGCGACTTTTTGCGTAGATTCTGGCGCGTATCGTGCCACCGGCCTGGGTCAACAATTCTCAGCATACACCCAGTCTGAATCCACAGGCTATCTCGATGGAGACTTCATTAAGGCTGCGAAAACATTTGCTGACGGTCTTGCAAATGCCCTTTTCGCTGGAGACGGTCGTCAGCAGTTTTTGAAAGCCAGAACAGAGGCGATTGAGTATATCGTTGGGTCAGAGCCCAACACTATTGATTTTGACAATCCGTTAAGCTTCTGGAAGCTTGTGACTCCTTCCGGGTTCTTGATGTTCGCTTTTACGATTGTTGATCTTATTTGCGCGATCCTGGTTTTCATCACGATGATCATCTTTTCTGCCTACGCCGCCTTGACCCTGATTGGCTTTAAGTTGATTGTTTCATTCATGGTTCTTGAATCGTACCGAGACGAAATCAAGAGAGCGTACAAGGTGCCCCTTGCCAGTGCATTCTTTAATGCTGCAAACATCTTCATGCTCGGAATAATGGCGATGATTTACAGCTCGTTGATCACCTTGTTGAAATCTTACAGTGTCAACGTGGCAGCTGATACGACATTCAGGCTGGTAACAGTCGGGTTTCTTGTGTTTATGATTGCGGCACAGATCGCCTGCATCTGGCTCATCCCTCGCGTAGCCCGCGATATTTTGGATCTATCGCTTGAGAACTTCACAAAATTGCCGGGTGAGATCGTCAAAGGTGGCTGGGGACTTGGAATGTTGCTTGCAAACCCGGCGTCAGCGATCATTGGAAAGATTATGGGCCAAGCCGGAAGTCTTGGAGCTGGTCTTTTTGATAAAGTAAAAGGAAAGTTTGCAAACAATCCTTCGTCTGAGTTCTCTGGCGGCGGACCTGCATCAGCGGCGGCTTTCACCAATTCTCAGAATGGTCCATCCAACATGTATGGGGGAGCAGCTGGGTTGACTAACGTACTCGGCGGATTAACCTCTTCGTCCTCCCCTGCGGCTCAACTTCCATATGGCGGCAGTAATTCTGGATTCAGTAACGGACCTGGACCATCCGCACCATCAGGAACGCCTCAACAGCCGTCCGGCCCATCTTCCGGCGGCGGCGGTTCTGCGTCCCCGGTAGTGAATGTTCAGCCTACCGATAAAAAGAAGATTTATAACAAATCAGAGGATCTTGAAAAGATCGTATCTTCAAACGACTCTCAAGACCCCTCGCAGCCCAAAGCGTCCTTCTCAGATATTGGTTCTGATGAAAACAATGGGAGTTATCCTGTAACCATTGATGTGACGCCGATAAAAGAAAAAACTCTGACCAATGTCTCAGAAAGGGATGTTGGCGGTGACGCTGGGTCTGACGGCGTTATTGATGCCGACGCAGTACGCGATGTCTCCGAGGCAGGACTCCATAAAGAAAAGGGTGTAAGCAAGACAAAAAGTGTCCTGAAAAAAGCTTGGGGCGCGACAAAAGTTGTTGCTAAAATTACGAAAGAAACTGCCAAGTACGCGGGCGGCGTGGCAGCCGAAACTGCGAAACTGGCAGCCGAAACAATTCCAAACTGGGACAAAGGTGCGAATCATGTCTTCGACAGAGCTATTGACAGAGCCGACAATATCGCTGGAACAACCGCCAGAGCTATTGGAAAAGACTATCTTCACATCCATGGACAGAATAAAGGCAAGCTTGAGAGCGAAGTTCAGCAAGAAAAGCTGAAAAAGAAAAATTCCAAGGGCGATGATCGCTCCGAGAAGCCGAGCAAAAACAAGACTCAAGAGAGTGACGAGAATAATGATAAGGGGAATGAATAATGGGTACGTGCAAATGCTTATTCTGTAACAGGCCATTTGACCCAAACAACACCAACAACGTTGGTGCCGAGTGGGGCTACGGACCTGAATGCTTTAAGAAAATCGTGAACGGCGAAGTAAAAATGCACGGTGTTCTCGTCAAAAAACCAATTTATGATGAGATTGATACGTTGGCGGCAGAGATTGCGTGCAACGAAGGGCGTGAACAAACTCCTGTTGATCATTACCGCGCGGTACTGACAAAAGCTCACTACGCTAATGCTATGACCGGAACTGGCGACTACCCTATGGAAGCTATTCGCGGAATACGTTATCACAGCACTTACGACCATCTCTTTGATGCTCGTGAAAAAAAGTTGCTGGACGAGACTATTGAATGGATGGAGAAAAGCTTAAATCCTGTTGAAATGGAGAGGTACATTCTTGAACAGGATGATCTTGCTGATGAAGTTCAGAAGGTGATCAAAAACGCCGTATCCAAAAACTACGTCGCGCAAAAAGACCGAAATGACTACATCAAAGATACCGATCTGGGTATCGCCGTGCCCTTCGTTCGGCTGGGAGTCAGAGACGCTGACCCAATTGACATTATCATGGCGAATAAAGCCGCTGAGGAATACGAAACCAACATGTTTCTCGTCAATTCGGCTCACAATATGCCCGAAGAACATCGCCATGTTCATCTTCCATCCGACAATCTGAGACTCTTATCAGACGACGGCAAGACCTTGGACACGTCTTTTGAGGGTGCGGTCAGAAAGGCTCTTGAGGCTCAGGCAGTTTTGAAAACAGGTAAGGACGACACGTTTGACGCCAGCATGACGAAGCTGTTTAACGGCTCAGGGAAAGAGGATCTGGTCAAAAGATACATTGATCAATACAAGAAGGACCTCGAGGGGAAAACTATAAAAGTGGCCGGAGCCTTTTATCCTCAACGCGCTCTCGACGAAAACATTCGCAACAACGATAAGGCCGGCGACCTTCAAGTAAAGATCCGCTCAACTACGAACTACTTGGCCCCTCACGCAAAGCAGTTGCGCGACATTGCGGAAGGAAAAGAAAAGATAACGCCGTACTCTATCGCTCCTCTCGCCTTGGCCCCTCTTGCAAAGTATGCCGAGAAGGACGGGTACAGCGCAATCGTGATCAAGTCGCAAAACGGCGAGTACAGAGGCATCAGCTTCGTCAAAGCGCACTCAATGCTAAAGGATACGTCTTCTCCTTTTGAGAAGGCTTACTCAGCATGGACCCAATGGTCGGGCGGCAAGGCTGGCGCCGCAAAGAAAGCTGCTGCTGGCGAATCTATCCACATTGTTGCCAGGGGCACTGATGAGGCAATCTATGTCTACTGTGTGAATCCCGTTGATGTTACTTCTCTGCCGGAGGATATCAGAAGCAACTTCGTGAGAGTGCGTTCTGAAGGAAAAGAGAAGGGGTTCCAATTCCTTTCTTGCTACGAGATTGGGGAGAACTTCAGTGGAGATCCGCACAAGTATTTGCTTGCCCCCGCCTCTTTAGAGGAGTTCAACAGATTCTATCCAAAATATGAGAATCCCGATTCGGTAAACTTTGAGAAGGGGCCTTTAATGTTGGGCGGGCTTACGCAAAGCTTCAGCCTCTCGCCTCTTGCTGAGACCGGGAATCCCATGATTTCAGACTATGTCTTCCCAAGAGATATGGTCCACAGGCTTGGGGTTGCCCGGTACAAGAGACCGCTCGCCGAGACTCTTGCGATCAGAATGAAAGCAAAGAAATAGAGACCTGAAGACATCATCTCTAAAGAGATAGTGTCTTTTTAAGAAGCTCTTGTTCCTTCGCCAACTTTAAAATCTCTCATACAAGCTACCGTTTTTTGACCAGAAAACACGATGATACCCTGGGCTTTAGCTGCTTGCTCCGCTGCTGGCGTCAATGTGTTGTTGGTGATGAGGACAAGTTCAGCTTTGCTGGTTTTGACAATGCCTTCCTGACGGTAAACGTGATATCCACGAACAAGTTGGTCAATAGCTTCTACGCCCACAGGCTTTGAATAGTATTTGGCTTGAACGACCGCAGTAGTCGGCTCACGATCAATCAGACTCTGACCGTAAACCAGCACGTCAACACCCTGGTCAAAGCCTTGAATTTTCTTAAGGCGGCCCCACTTCTTCAAATCCGAGGTCAGGTGATACGAGCCTTTGTAAATTTGAGACAACATCTCGCCAGAGGCGTACTCAAAATTATCACAATGACGCGCACCCAAGGTGTGCTTATTTACTGGAACACTGATGTTTCCACCAACTGCTTTAAGGACGATCACTGATTTTCGAGAAACAACCTTTGCAAGATCAATTGACCAATCTTTTCTACGGAAAGCCGCAAGTGCAACCGCTGCCGCAATTCCAGAAAGTGCTGCCACTCCTGAAAATCCGACAAGGATGTCTTTGGTGACTTTAAGGTGCTTTTGGACCAATCTCTTATCAGTGCTGCTCCATTTGCTCAAATTCTTCTCGTATTTACCGGCCTTAGCGTAAACTGCGCCTTTTTTCGTCACTTCTGGCAACTCTGAACGAAGCCCGCGTAAATTGTAAACACTGTAAACCTGCATCATGGCAACAGCGATAATTGCCCACACACGAAGACCATCAGCGATCTTTTGACCAGCATCACTATTCTTTGTCTTATAGATCAGGTGAAATGCAAAATAGGAAACCACAGAAGCAAATATAAATGGGCCAGAATAGATCCAGTACTCCAACGTGCTCATCATTGGGTGCGCCACATAGAAGGTCGCCAAAGGCTGGCCGACACCGATAAGCTCAAAGGAGAGGAATTTGAACATAACCACTGTGGCCACTACCGGAAGAACGTAAATGCCGGGAGTCAAAGCCAGAGCAGCCAGAGCCAACGCCACAACAACGAAGGGGTACAAATAAGAGCTCGCAAGAGAGAATAGCACCATGGTGCCGATCGTCATGATGCCATGCTTGGTGAACACAACTCTTCCAATTAAAGTAAGAATCGCGCCGATAAGCTTTCCAATTGCCGAGTTTGTTGCAGTTGTTGAAGTCATAGGGCCTCCAGGTATGCTTTCAATATAATATACCTTTTACGGTATATCCATATAAAAACGAAATATCGCGTCAAAGTGAGACATTTCGATAACTTGGACCATGGAATTTCTTCACCGAGCGCGAAACGGCCCGTTAATTGCGAGCCAATTTCGGGTCGCTGACGGCCCCTTCTCCTTCATCCTACGAGTATAAGGAAGTGAAAATGGTGCTTGGTCTTGCTGCCCACAGAATTGATTTGATTTTGGCGTTTGATAACACGAAGGATAATGTCCTGTTTGTAGACAACCTGAAGGTCGACGCTGTCGATATTGGTGCGGCAGTCAGAAGTTTCGTAAGAAACATCTGCGCCTTCAAGGACGACTTTCAAATTTATACCGCGGACCGATTCTTCTCAATTGGGGAATTCTACGCCACAAAGGGCTACGACGCCTCTTACTACGCTGCCGGAGACGCGCTGAAAAAACATTTTGAGCAAAAGTTTGCCAACATCTTCCGCGACACTCCCCAGGGGTACAAGTCAGACAGTATGGACTATATCTCCCCCTCTGAGCTTGTTTATCCGGTCCTCTCTAGCGAGAACCAGCACGCCTTTTACATAATGCCGGTGTATATCATCACGGTCAAAGAGAAGGCGAAGAAGATGGTTGAGAGCTTGGACAGCTTTAAAACGAAGGATCAGGATTCTTTGACCAAAAAAATGTTCGATGCGACTCACTTGAAGAATGTCGTGAGCTGCGCAACGAACGGGGCAACTTACCTGTCCGCTGTCCCGAGAAATGTTGACCTGGTGAAGTTTATCAGTGCCAGACTCGTCAAAAAGAACCTTTTGCAAATTCAGTCATAATACCCCCCCCTTCCCCTCTGCGGCTATTTATGTGCATGAGCAAGGAGGGCTGGGTGAGAAACATCGTTCTGACGACCATTATGACAGTTTTGGTTGGCTGTGCCCCGGAGGCTGATCGGGCACTTGAGACTCCAGTTCCAGCTATTCCAAAAGATGATGCCCTGCCGATGTCTCCATTTACGTCACATGAGATTAAAACGACGTCTGGCGGTTATATAGTAGAAGCAGCAGCTACCCGGCAAAATAGCTCAATTCGCTCAGCGAATGGGTATGTGATTGAAGCAGCTGTTCAATAAGGGGATAGAGATATGAGAAGTTTGATTTTGCTAATTCTTATGATTCCGAACATCTGTCTTGCATTTTCCTTCTCTGGAAGGATTAAGTCACCAAGTGGGCAACCTCTCGAGTCGCCATCTGTTACTTTCACGCTCTCTCTAGTTCCGGAAGAGAATCCTTCATGTGTCCTGTACAGGGAATCAAAGACGGTTGACATGACAGGCTCCTCGGGACTTTTTAATGTCGATGTTGGCTCAGGAACAAGGCACTATCAGGCTAACGGATTAAACGTGTTTGCAAACAAGGAGTACTCTTGCGAGGTCGGCCCCTCAGTGATCAGCAGCGGCAAAATAAAACTTCACGTTTCATTTATTGAATCCGGAAACTTTGTAGACGTTGGCCACTTTACGGTTCCTGTTGTGCCCGCCGCAATTAACGCCAAAGAACTTGAAGGCATCGGCGCCTCAGGTTTCATTCGAGCGCAGAACGGGGTGACTCAAGGGACCCTTGAGTGGTTTTCAAGTATCGCCACCGACATTTCTGCGACCATCAGTGGCAACTCGCCTCACTATTTGAAAGTTTCAGATGCGGAGAATGTGGACGGAAATGCGTTCAACAAACTGGACAAAGCTTTGAATCTCGCGGATCTAAGTGATTTTGCTCAAGCTCGTGCAAATCTTGGTCTTCAGACCCTTGCAACAAAGACGTTTGTTGCTGAAACCGACTTGGCCACTTCCTTAAAGAACAAGATTGACCAAAAGGCCGACACTTCTGCCCTTGGTCCCCTAGCTACGAAGACTGAGATTCAAGAGACTGACTTCGCATCATCTCTTCGCTTAAAGCTTGATGGGAAACTCGATTCAGACAAAATCGACTTTTCAGATTGCACATCTGGGCAGGTAATCGCCTTCAGCAGTCCTCTCAACAAACACATTTGCCAAAACATCAGCGTCAACATTGCCGAGGTTTCTGGCCTTCAATATGTCTTGGACACAAAAGCTGATGCTTCAGCCATTGAAGGTAGAGTGAAAAACGAAGGCGACGTTGAATCTTTACAAGCAGGCCCTGAATCAGCCAGGCCTTCGGCTGGGCAGCCTGGCCGTGTGTACATTTCGACTGATACTCGAAAGATATTCTATGACTTGGGACCCTCGTGGGCATCAATCGGGATCAGTTCCGCGGCCGACCTTACTGGAGATATTTCCGGAAACTCTCAAAACGTCAATGGCGTGGTGAATGTTGCCAATGGCGGAACCGGGCGCACATCTCACACCGCGAATTCTGTCCTTCTTGGAAACGGTGGGTCTGCCCTCAACTCTGTCGCTCCTGGATCCGCGGGAAACTTGCTTACTTCAAACGGAAGCACCTGGGTGAGTCAGGCTCCAACTCCCCCTACGGTTCCTTCTGGTACTATTTGTGGCTCTCGTTTGATCTCTTGTAACTCTAGTGGAGGCGGATCTCCGCAATATGACTATAATGGGTCATCCTCCGTCCCTTGCAACGGAACTGCGCTGATCGCGACTGGTTGCAGCGCAGGCAGGGCAACAGGAGTAACTTGTCCGACGGGTTATTCAGCTGCGTCGGCATATATTCTGGAGGACACTATTGCTGAAAGACTTGTGTGGCACTTCATGTGTCGAAAAAATTAGTTCACAAAAAAGATCGGGGGCTCACGCCCCCATTTGTTTTTCGAAACTCAGGATTGCTTCAAGCTGCGATCTCATTGACCGCAGAATAAACGCGGGAACCACGTCGAGCGGATCAGAGATAAACCTGGTGATCTCCGGCCCAAGGTAATCAAGGGCTTCCTGATTATTGCTCCAAGATGCCTCGTGATATGAGGTCAGAAGCGACATGGCCGCGATCACAACCCTCTCCTCTTCCGAGTACCCCCCGTACTCCGACGGGTCCATACCGGCGGTGTCCACCATCTGCCTATAAAACTCCTCAAATTCCGGGATAAGCCCCATCTGGCCAATCTTCTCCACAATCAGGCCAATCCAAGGAGGCAAAATTTCCATCAGTGAGTCAATGTCCTCTATGCTCAGGAGAAGCTCCATGATTTCTCGGGACAGGTTTTCGTTTTGCTCGTCCTGCGCTCCCTTGAACGGCAGATCAATTTTCAGCGTTCCCATCGCTACGTCTCCTACGCTGCCAGCTTCAAACGAGAAAGTTCGGAACTCTTCCCATTTCTGTGACAATTCATCAAAGCCACCAGATCCGCCTTTACTTCATCCAGTGTCCCAACGATCATGGATGTCAAAACGACCTCTTCTTCGTTATGGACGAATTTCACAGAACCGCCAAACTTTCCGTCGATGGCACGATACTGGAAAAGTGGAGCGAACTCCTTCTTATCTTGTTCTTTGGCTTTAGGGGCCTTGATCGTGTCAGCCTGGAAGCACTCACCAAAGAAGAATGATCTGATAGCTGGAATTCTTCTTGCGGCAAATCGCAGGTACGTTACGAAGTCCTGATTAGACTGCACGGCACTCATTTGCAGAACCCCGTCGATCAGAAGAAGCAAAGTGCTTCTGCTTTGATCGTCAGGAAGTTCACTGATGACGGTTTCTTTAAGGTCTTGAACATCACTGTCGCTAAATCCTGGAGCAAACACGAAGTGATCGGAACGCTGGCTGTCGTGGCACTGGCCACCAGTTAGTGCAGCCCACTTCCCGATTTCATGAACCGTGTCTGCCGCTTTTGCTTGTGTGTATCGGTAGCGGCCCAGAATCCAGGCTACGCAGCTGCTTACGAAATGGTTGACGTTTTCAAATCTGCGATCTTCCGGTGAAAGGTGCTCGTCAGCAAGATACTCTGACACTTTCTTTTCAACCGCCTGAACCATCTCGTGATCGAACTCGATATTTTTCATGCGCTCATAAACCATAACAAAAAGTTCATCTCTTGTTTTTGGTTCGTAGGTGAGCATCATGTTTTTAAGAACCGTATCCAGATACTTCTTTAGGCCATTTTCCAAGATGCCTTCTTTGGAATACACCTCTTTGGCCGACATCAGTTTGGTTCTTACCTCTTCCTCTCCGAATCTTTCAACAGCCTTTCTTAGAAGAGTAGCTCTCACACCGAATTCTTTTTGTAGTTCTTTCACGTCCAACCTCCGAACATAGAATGTCCTAACAGTTTCGGTATATCCACACAAAAATGGAATATGTATCCAAATGATACAAGGAAAAACTGAATCTTGTTAAGTGGATACCCCGAAAGCTGCTTAAAATATAGGCCCCGCCTGCGCCTCCCGCGAGTCGTTTCATCCTAAAGATGATGGTGAGGTTGTTATGAAGATATTTGTTCTTATTTTTTCATTTCTCGCATTTTCGCTCGTGGTCGAAGCCCAAGAGGCAAAACTTCGGCCCCGATGGTCTTCAGTTGAAGTTACCTGGGCGACAACAACTTTGGGAGAAGAGTCAATGGCCACGTCGACCATGACAATTCGCTCTCATGACGGAGCGAGCATTACCGGCGTTTCGATGACCAGTATGACTGACCCAGCCGGTGAGAACATCAACCTGTACTCACTTGAGTTGGGAGCCACGGTCTTTGAGCGCGGAAAAAACTCGATCAATCTGATTGGCGGCTTCGGGCTAAGAAGCCATCAGGACAATGGTTCGTACGGGGCGCAATACAACTTAGCGGTTGAATTAGAGCGCTATGTTGCTCGCCCAGCTATACTTAAAATGGGTCTAAAGCTCGGGGATCTCGGCGCGCCAATAAATGGCGACAAATCAAACTATCAGCAGGTGTACGGCGGCATCGCGTTCGAATTCTAAAACTGGTATATACCATCCAGTTTCTGGTGCATATTTCGTTCTATTTTGAGACCGGGCATTCCAGACCCGGTCGAACTATTTATATACTAAACAAGTGAACTTCAAAGGCCGATCAGTAGGAGGCCCTATGAAAATCTTGAACGTTACCTTTGCCATAGCCATTTCTTTACTGACTGCCGCATGCACCGACATTTCTCCTTCGGTGGGGTGCCTTGTTGACTGCGCTGATTCTCAAAAAGTGGGGATTTCACAGGAAAGTGGTGAAATCGTTGTTGGCAAGATGCTTTCCCGAGGCTCTACTAATATTCGGTTATTTGAAGACCAAACCGAAGTCCCTGTAAAGGTTGCCAACAAAAGTCGCGGCACAGTTGGGTTGCGCCCCGTTGGCTCAAACTTCACTCTCAAAACCTCTGCCGTGTACCGAGTCCTCGTTTCCACAGCTCAAGCTGGCGAGCAATCCTACAGCTTTGTCATCGAGGTGAAGGACGGTTCGGCCAACGTGCAGCCATTTGCTACGGTTGCTCCTCCAGTCTGCTCGGCAGGCCAGCAGCTGACTTTCGACGCTCAAGGCATGTTTACTTGCACTCAGGTCTCTGACAACAGCGTGATGAGCTTCGCGAAGCAGACTCTTCCGGTTTGCGGGCCTTCTCAAGCCCTGTCCGCCGACGGAACTTCTTTCTCATGCGCAAACGTCACTGACGGGTCCGTGAAGTCTTTCGCCAAATCTGAGCTTCCTGTTTGTACCGCTAACCAGGCCTTAAGTGCTGTTGCAGGATCCATGACTTGTGTAAGTGTGCTGGACTCGGACAAATTGCCGATGACGGGCGGTGTTCTTTCGGGAAGTCTTGGAATGAACGGCCAAAAGCTGCACGGCCTTTCAACGCCTGTCCAAGGCGACGAGGCGGCGAATAAAAGCTATGTTGATGACGGGTTTGTTAAGATTCCGGCAAATGGCGACAGAATTTCGATTGCAGCCCCCTCCAATACGTCCGCCGCTGCCGAGACCGTCATGATTGGCGGATCGGGCAATATTGCCGAAGGAAAAGGGTCTGTTGTCATCTCCGGCCAAGGGGCTGTAACCAAGAACGCTTATGAGCATGCTGTCTCCTCGGGACCGACCGGGGCAAAGCGAACGCAGACACTGTCTGTGCCTCTTAAAGGGTCTGGCGCTGGCTGGGTGACCCTTTCACCCGACTCTTCTGGGATCACGTTGAACCTCATTGGCGGCGCCTCTTACATCTGCACGCTCGATGTCGTGGGAAAAAACCAGGTGGACGGATCAATCCTTGCCTACTCAAACAAATACGCCATTGCAACAGACCCTGCGCTAACAATCTCCCAGTCCTCTGGGACTACCATTGCCGGCTCACCGATCGTGTCTCACAGCTCGTCCGCCGCTTCAGCCTTGCGCCTGTCGATTCGCGATGGCGCCAATGGCGATGACGTGGCCTGGTCCGGCAATATCTCCTGCTCTTTGATCGGCAATTAAAAAAGGCCCCCTGAGGGGGCCTTAAATTCTCTTAAACAGATCGTCGAGACTCTCATCGTCTTTGTTGATTCGCCCCTTCATTAAGGGCTTCGTTTCTGACCCGCCTGGCTGGTGAGGCGGCTTGCTTAAAGTCAGCTTATCGAACAGCGCCTTGTACTCTTCCTCACTTGAAAAGGCCGCCTTGTTGTCGGTCATTTCTCCGATGCGTTTGAGCTCTTCGGTTGAAACGGAATATCCGCCCACCTTTGCAACCAGGTTCTTCATTGGATCGTTTCCAGAGAAGTTGATCGAGATGACTTTGTTGACCTTGAGAATTGAGAGGGCGTCCTCAAGAGCTTCTGGGTTTTTCCCTTTATCGGAGCTGCCGTCAAAACTGCTTTTAACAGCCTTGTTCAAAACGACGGCGTATCTTTCTCCATCCTTCTCAGCAATCAGATCTGCCACAAGGCTCGGGTTCCCTTGAGGCGAGGTGACGAAACCAAAGAGGCTTAAAACACGGTCGGCCACGGTTTTTAGGTTGAACTGATCGAAAGTGGATAGGACTTTAGCGAGCGGCTTAATGCGAGCAAGGCCATCTGACCCAGATCCCATAAGTCCTGTTTTCAGCTCTTCGAGAGTGATCCCTAAGAGGGTTGCCTTGAAAGGCTTTCGGTAATGTCGTAACAGATTCTCGGTTTGATAATTCAGGAAAGGGAATTGCATGAACCCTTTTTCAACTGCGCAACGTCCATTTTGCCCCGTCATGATTTGTTCCGCGTGAGGCATCCCCGCAGCCGAGGCGTCGCCCGGATTGTTGACCTTGAAAACCAACCATGAAGAGATGCCTGTCTTTAGTACGCTTGGGATATCATCATACGTTGCACGCTGGGTGAGCAGCACAAAAGAGATTCCGTACGCTCTGGCCACTTTCTGCATCAGGATGAATTGGTTTGCCATCGTGCCTTCCTTGTCGCGATTTTTATCAAAGTCCATGATTTTGCTCAGCATGAGCATCCCGAACTCCTCGATAACGACAAGAATTCTGGCCAAGTGAGTGAAATTAGGGTCATAGTGAGGCGAAGAAGGGTCCTTTTTGATTCTCTCGTAGTCGTAGATGTTTTGCGCACCTACTCGGTAGAATTCAGTGCCCCTTGCAACACTCTGGGCGTAGATGAGATCGAAAGCGGCCGCCGTCTTTTCTGGGTCCTTGATTATCGGGATTGCTGACGGGTGATCGAAACACATCTTGTAGTCAGTCATCCCCTTTTCAATGTCTATCATGAAGTAGACGGTTTTATGACCATTGACCATCATGTGGTTCGATACAGAAAATCTTCCGCTGACAGACTTTCCGGATCCCATTCCGCCGATAAAGGCCACGCCAGGGTCTTTCACCAGATCAACGCTGTGATAGTCTTCTGTCTTATCAAGGATACCGAACACGAAGCGATCGTCCCAATCCCCCGATTCGATTCGGTTCATGTAGCTCTTCAAGGAAATTTCTTTTCTCGGCACCTCTGGCAAAAGATGGCTGATGGGGTTGAGTTTCATTAAAAACCTCCTGAATAGCTGTCGAGATAGTCTTCAACTCCCTTCCAAAGAAGGATGGAGTCAATTCCGTGTGCAACAAGAAAACCCATCGCGAAGAAGAAGTCTGGGTGATCTTCCTTTATTTCGAGACTTCGCTTGGTGATCTCGCGCAAAGACCCGAGTCTCAAAGTATGAACGTCGCCATTGTCAAAACGGATGACCATAAAGCCTCTTTTGAGATCAATGTCGTATGAGTCGACTGAATTCAGGTATGGCTGAAGACGCTTTTGGTGACTGCCGAGTCGCTGTGGCAACTTAAGGTTGTTGCTCATCCTCTTCATCTCGTCTGGGAAGAGATCCTCAAGAACGCCAAAAAGATCAGAAATTTTCTCCTGACTCACCCTTTTTGTTGCCAGCATCTCTACCATTATCTTCCTAAAGCGCCGGGTGTACTTCTCAAACTTCTCTTGGCGGGTCAAAGCCCGCTGACCTTCTGCTCGTTCCATGAGGGATAAATAGACCAAGCTGACCTCCCCTCTAAATGCTTGAAAATTATGGATTCTGCTCACAATCAGCTCAATGGCGACGCCTTCGCCTGACTATTTATAGAATAGTCGGCCCTGGGAGGTTCTATGAAAATGATCATCATTGGTGCAATACTGGCAATGGCTCTATCCGGATGTTCTCCCACAAATATCGCAGGCACCCCGTCGGCCCCGACTGTTACTGATGACCCTACTTTCCGCGACTACAAACTCAGGTTTTTCAACTACGGCTACCAGGTGCTTAACGTGGATTTATCGGGAGATGATACTCCGATTGCGTTCGACTCCATTGAGCAGGCTGACGAGGACGTTATTGCAGCTTGCGTGATGTATAAAAGCGGCAACAGGGTCGTGAGCAAATTTATTCTTGTTCGTCCCGACGCCTGGATTACCATGAATGACACCGAGGCGGAAATCACCATCAACCACGAGCTCGGCCATTGCAATCTGTGGCGCGACCACATTGAACAAGCAACTTTGGGGGTTCCTGATTCCATCATGTACCCGCGAATCCTGGATCCAACCCTTTATCAAAGCCGACTTACCGAATATGTTCGCGAACTCTTTGAAAATTCGGGGCTTGGCCAGTCTTATCTCTCTGCCATATCCGGAAAAAAGCTCCATAAGCTCACGCACGTTCTCAAAAGAGACGGCTCTTGCGGAGTGATCGAGGAAGAAGTTTCGACCCCAGATTCAATATAGTTATACCTTAAACGGTATATTCTTTAAAAGACATGTTGAAGAAGCCCGAAATCTCACGGGTTTCGGGAATTGTGTTTGATGCCATTTAACTCATGAGCGGGAGGTGACTCATGAAAAAGGCAATCCTACAAGACATCAAGAAGCTTCGTGATTTTGCAAAGTCTCTCGGCGTTCGAGTGATCATTCGTCGGAAGACAAGCGATGATGCCGGAACTTATGACTACGATTCAAAACTCGTCACAATCAATATTCAGAAAAAATGGTCGCAAAAAGATATCGTCAAAGCGCTGATCCATGAAGTGGCGCACGCGCACGGCGACAAGCTCTTTGGTCGTGATCACGTTTTCAAAAAAGCCTTCAAGCACGCCGGTGAGGATTGCAGAACGATGCCCGCAGAGACCCGCAGAGCTATTTACCAACTCGAGAAAAGAGACATCGAGCGCATGCACTCAATCTGGAAGATGCTGGACCTGAAGTCCGTTTCAGAGAAAGAGGTCATCGACGATGCGCTTTTTGATCTTACTGTTTATGAGTACTACGCTGACGCATCAAGGCACCTCTCTAAAAGGAGACGGAGCCAGCTCAAAAGAGCTATCAGAGAAGGCAAGAGACTTCAGCTTGTGAGAATTCTCTACAAAAAGATGTAATTTTGTCTCGTTCTGATATTCTTTAAACGGTATATATTCTTTTTTCGGTATATGGTTTATTATTGTTTTCAGGAGGCTATTTTATGGTTTTAAAAGCATTGAGACAGAAAGCAAACCTTACCGCGGAAAAAGTTGCTGACCTCGTTGGTCTGCGCCAAAGCAATGTGACAGCATACGAGAAAAGATTCGAAAATCGCTCGATCACTTTAAAGAGTTTGATTCGTCTCGCTTCAGCTTGCGGGTACAAAGTGCAGGTTGTTTTTGTGAAGGACACTGAAGAAGTCAGAGTCGATGTTCAATAAAACTCAATCTCCGACTGAAAGATTTCGCGGTTTGAGTTAATGCGCGACCGGAGGTAAGGTGAAATGACACGCAAAGAGATCATTGAGAAGCACGGTATGCATGACGGCAAGGACGATGTCAGATTCGAACAGGCGCTGTATTATTCCTGCTACCTTGATCGCCCGATTATTTCGATCTTTGTTGGTCTGATCACTCTCGAAAGAAAGGGTGTTATCTCCTTGAGAGAGCGTTAGCGCAAGGAACTCATGTTCATCATCCTTTGAATCAATTTTTTGTTTAAGAGGGTCTAATGTTTTTACAGGTTTCTGACTGCGTCGTTATGGTTGAAGTTTCCGACGGAAAATTCTACGGCAAAATTCTTGGTCCGGATTTGAATTTTCCAAAGCCGGCTGGAGATACGATTGCTGAGATGGCTGAATCCGCAAAAACTATTCTCGATGGTATCCGAGCCGGATTGGCGGAAGCCGAACAAAAAAAGAGAGTGCGAAAAGCATCATAACTAGCAAAATTCCTAATATTCCGCAAATTTCGTTAACCCTCACAACACAGTCTATCCAACACCCGCACCAGGGCGGCGTTCACAACGCCCTCCCCTTCTAATATTCTGTTCAAATCAAAATAAAGGCTCTTAAGCACCTTCTTTTACTCATTTTCCGGGTCAACCCATTAAACAGGTAGGCGGACGATTTTAAAAGCATATAGATTTCAGGAGGTGTCCCGTGAATAAAGTGATTGTCTGGATGTTTGCTTTGGCGACCGTGGGGTTAGTAGGATTCTGGCTTGCTGTCGGAGACCCTAACGATTGCCGTAAATTCTCCAACCGTACGCGCTTTGAGGTCGGTCCAATTAAGCTTTATTTGGACTCCCAAGTAATCGGGACTTGCAAAAGATGACATTGAACCTCCCGTCTATTTATAGACGGTTGCGCAAACATTGCGCAGAGGATACGGAGGAAATAAATGATGAAGCTTTTGCTTGTTTCACTTGCTTGTTTTGGTCTTGTCGCCTGCAAAGATGGGTCAACTGGATCCGCCGGTCCCGCTGGAAAAGACGGCAAGGACGCTACAGAAATCGCCGACGGAGCGATGCCGCTGTCAAAATTGAGCGTCGCTGCGGCGGCTGAAGGATCCGTGCTGGCCGTCGAAGGAGGAAAGGTTGTGGCAAAGGCGATGGCCTCCTCTGATGCGAAAATTCTTTACAAAAACTCAAGCGGTCAAGTGGTTGCAACTCGCGGGGTCAGTGATCCAGTATTCCGTCTTGCCAGTGGCATCTATGTAAACAGGCTGTCAGAGGCTCCAAATAATCCATTGCGAGCACAAGCAATCGGCACGACGGCGGGAGGGACTTTCTCCCTGACAGTAGTGTACTCGGGAGCTGGTTGCACTGGCGAAGCGCGTTTCGCTAACGGTGACTCGTATATGGATTACAATACCGAGGTTCTGGGAATGATCAGCTCTGTTGGCCATGGGGCTAACGGCACTTATCTCCTCCCAGATCTTGATACCGGGAAAATCACGACCCCTTTCAACGCATTGTCGCACATGCAAGACGAAACCTGCACTGATGGTACTGGCGCTGTTATGACGCAAACTTGGCGCACGATTCCGCTCCCCGGCGGGTCGCCGCTAGTTGGTCTTGATGTTGTCAGGGCAGATTACGAATAGCTAGATAGTTAGACTATCGGTATATGGAGGAAGGTCGATTAATTCGACCTTCTTTTCTTAACGCTGCCTTATTCCGTCGCTCCAGAACCAATTTCTCAATAGAAGCCCCCTGGTAACACGCCGATAAAGTCGGGACAAAGTCGGGCTCATAGTGGGTGCAAACTCAGGTCATACTCAGGGCAAAGTTTACGTCGCAATTCTCTTTAGTCGGAGCGAAGTCGGTGCGAAGTGGGGACACACTCAGGGCAAAGTCGGATCCAAACCTGGGGCGCAAAATGCTTTTTTTTCGAACTCAATCTCTGCTCAATTCTTCCTCAATAGATCTTTCAAGTTTTAAGTCGGGTCACAAGTCGGTTCAAAAACTCTCTAGATAGATAGATAGAAAAAAATATTTATTTTCTTTCTTTCTAATAAGCTCACTGTTGCCCCGACTTTGCACGAATAAAACGCGATGGGTCAGAGATTCGATTTCACGCTGCAACTCTAGAGCACCAAACTTTAGTTGTTGTAATAGATTTGACAATTGATGAAGTTTCGATACGATTTCATAAGAAACCCTATCAAGATAGGAAAGACGTCATGAACGCGAACGTTGAGACTGAATTGTCCATGAACCCAATCAACAAAAGCAACAGCACTCAAAAGCCCGTGGTCGTTGAAACTCGTGCCGCTGAAACGGCGCCTATTAGCTCTTACGATCCCCTTATTTCCAGAAAGTTGATGGAGGGCATCTGCGGTTTGAGTACCAACACTTTAGTGAAGTACGAAAATGAAGGTTTGATTCACCCGCAAAAGGTCCGTCACGGCGGATTGGAAGTTGTGACGTATCGCGTAACAGACGTTCAGGCCGTGCTTAAAAAACGCGGTGTTAGCTTTACCAAAAAAAATGTTGCTGAAGTGATCTCGATCTTTTCTCAAAAAGGTGGGGTTGGAAAGTCGGCATTTACGCAGCACTTAGGGTCCATGTTGTCACTTGTAGGTCGCGTTCTTGTTATTGACCTCGATAGCCAATCTGACGTGACAAGTTTGTTTGGGTTGAACGTTAAATTTGCTGACCTTGTAACTGAAGATGCTGAGCTTGATCCTACTATTGCCGAGTTGATGGACTGGAAGCTACAGGATGGTCACGAATCTCCATACCGGAAATTGCCGTTCGAAGCGGTCGTAAAGAAGATCTCCCCTAGCCTGCACGTCATTCCGGCAGATTTGGATTTGGGTGAGATCAACTACAGCCTTAATCGCCTCCCTCTTGAGGATAAGATGGATGATGATGGGAATGTTAAGCCAGCTATTTTGTATATGATCAAAGACGTTATTGATCAAATTAAACATCAATACGACTTCATACTGTTCGATTGCCCGCCAAATATTGAGACGTGCAACGTGAATGCCTTATTTGCCTCAAACAGAATCATTATCCCGCTGGAGCTTGAAGCTAAGTGCTTGAAGACGATGAGACGAAACGAGGACTTCCTCAAGAGACTTGCTTCTATCCATCCTGGATTTGATTGGGAAAAGATTTTAGTCGTTCCAAACAAGTTTAAACGCGAGAACATCAAGATTAAAGCGTTAGCGAAGCTTCAGGACATCTATTTTGACAGAACCGACGTCCAACTCTCTGAAGCGGTATTCCCTAATGGTGCCATTATCGACCGCTGTTCAGAAGCTCGTGAACCAGTTTTTGTGGCAGCTACGAAGTACGGCAAGGACTTTAAGTCTGGCGTACCTCAAGCGAAAGAGTTTACCAACTACTTCTGGGCAGTAATGCATGAGATCTTAGACGTTCCGTTGACACACCTTGTGTTCCCGGACAGTCAAGAGCTGGAGGCTTAATTGGGACTTCTAGATTCTGATGCGGAAGAGCTTAAAAAGAATAGGACCGAAAACTCAACAGGAAGGCCTGTTAACAAGTCTGGCCTTGGTGCTTTGAGGAAGTACGCTGATTTGACAGCCAAGTATCGCCAGACTGGCAACGACCCAGCGCCCGTGGAACAATCCCGTGGAACGCCCGCAAAGTCGGAGCAAAGTCAGGGCGCTCAGCCCGCTGGCGGAAATGTTGAAGTCGGTGCAAAGTCAGTGCAGCTTGATGAGGTCAAGAATTCGACCTCAAGCCCCGCCGTGGAACATGCGCGTGGAACATCGGAAAAGTCGGAGCAAAGTCAGGGCGCTTCTCAGGACTTATCAATACTTGAAGTCGGGGCAAAGTCGGGACAAGGTGACGCAGTCCGATCACTCCCCCAGTCTTCTGAAGATGCCAAAGTCGGTGCAAAGTCGGAGCACACATCCGCACCAGAGTCTGCGCCTCAGCATGAGGAAAGTCGGGGCAAAGTCGGGGCGGAGTTTACACATTTCGAAATCAAGAAAGACCTTCCTGACACGACAGAAGAATCTAATAAAGTCGGGACAAAGTCAGAGCAAGTTTCAGTCACTGCTTCCGATTATGTGGCCCAAGGTTCTTCCAAGATTGTCTCAAATGAGAGCCGCTCTTCTTTGGATTTTCAGGTTTCCGAGCAAACGCCAAAGTCGGGGCAAAGTCAGAGCACAAAACGCTCCCCTGCCGTTTCTATTCAATTAGAGGCCCACAAAGTCGGAGCAAAGTCGGGGCACGAATTTAGCATTGAGAAGGAAGCTAGTGGAAGTGAATTAGGTCTCACGAAAGTCAGTGCAAAGTCGGATCAGGCCGTGTTCGCTGATGAATCGAAAGTCGGGGCAAAGTCGGGGCAACTCTCCACCGAAAACACTCATGGTGAGCAATCGAAAGATCTCGACTCTAATATGTTAAAGTCGGAGCAAAGTCGGAGCAAAGTCAGGGCATACCATTCGCGCTCTGTGGCTGAGCAATTCAATAAAGTCGGTGCGAAGTCGGGGCAAGAGAAGGTCTCGATTGAAGATCATCAAAAGACACTTCCCCCTGATGCCGAAATTAAAGTCGGGGCAAAGTCGGATCAAAAAGCCTCGGGCGGCGCTTCGAAAGTCGGGGCAAAGTCGGGGCAGGTTGTGTTGGGAGAAGTGGGGCGCAGATTCGCTTCAAACATGAGTGTCCCAGTTGATGGTCTGTTGGGGCAGCTTAAGGAGCAAAAAATTCAGCGCACTGGGCTCAATCCACAAGATAAGAGAGTCGTGCCTGAATCAAATGATCCGGTGGATGTCGCTACTGTGAGCGGATCGCAGCGTGTGATCTTGGATTACATGTTCGACTTGTGCATCTGGGCAAATTCTCTGGTGACCCCTCCAATCGTGATTGGGCAGCTGGCCAAATCCACCGGTATTAACGAGGGCACGGCGATTTCGTCTATTAAGCGCATGTGCAAAAAGGGCGTAATCTCTCGTGATACCTACAAGGACGGCAAAGGCGGATGGACGAAGTACAAGCTCAATGAGACTGTCTACAAGGATCTTGTGCATCAGCGGCAAATGGTTTTGTCAGGCAAAATGCCACAGGCGCCTCATCTTCTGTCGAGTGTGGCTTCTGAGCCGGAAAAGCCGCCTCTGTCATGGTTTAATGACCTTGATTTCAGCAGCGTTCACCCAATTAGTCCGAGTTTGGTGAATTCTAAGATCAAGAAAGCGGTTCAAGAAAAATTAACTCCCGAGCAAGTGCAGGATTTCATTTCTCGGTACACGTCCTGGTTTGTAACGCAAGCTCAGGACCAGATAGGGAGTCCAGTTGGTCTGTTCTGTAGGAAACTGCAAGAATTTGCGGTTAATGATGGCGCCTCTCCCATTCTTTCATTCATGACGAAGGAGGAGTTGGCAGTAGAGGCAGAGTTCCTGGCCAACGCTGAAAAAACTCGCCTGGAGATGGAGCTGGTTCGAAAGGCAAAGGAGCAGCAGAGGGAGCGCGAGTCCGAGGAAAAGTTTGAAGCGTGGTTTGCTTCCGCATCCGAACAAGAGAAGAGGGCAGTCTATGCGCCAACAGCGCATGCACCGATTGATTCTCAAGTTTATAAGGCCGCTCTCCGAGAAACGTACAAGCAAACCTTTGGTGCGGTTTAAGCGCGCTTTTTGTTGACGCTTGGCTCAGGCTCTTTTTTATAAAAACGCATGATTATTGGGAAGGGGGCGAGAGCCCCTTTTCAGATCTCCCGGTAGCAACTCACTCAAGAGTCGCGAAGGCGCAACATAATATATCGTAAATGATATATCTCTCCCCTCACATGTCCGCGATCTATTTATTGGTTCTCACTGAAGGAGAACCAAATGCTGAGCAATCGCGAACCCATGAATCACGGGCTGACTTCCCGTTCAATTTATTTGGCAGTTCTTCAAATACAAAAAGAGTGGCGGCTTTCAGACGATGATCTGCGCGACATTACTGGGGTGAGCGAGTGGGAGATGTCTGAATGGCGTCGGCGAGGCGGCGTGACGGTTCATTTGTATTTGACGCAAAAAGACCAAGCTATCGCCCGCCTGTTCAGGGTCCAGGTCCAGCTCGAAAAACTCAAAGAGACTGGGATCAAACGCAAAAATTGGATCCGGGCGGAAAACAAGGAGCTTGGGGGAAAGTCGCCCTTGCAGTTGTTAAAGAGTGGCGAAGATCACGCTGTTGCCCGTGTGGTCATGCAGATCGAAAACGAGTTACGTCGCAAAAAGGCAGGCTGAGCGCTGTAAAGCAATGGTTGTCGGGATCAGGGCTCCGCAAGGGGCTCTTTTTCGTTTTTTGGCGTGTACGGGTCCCAATCCAGCCCGTGAACCTCTTTAAGGTAAGCTTTTGCTGCAAGGACGGGGATTGAGCGGTGCCCGCCGGGGCTTTTTTCGGCTTCCAGGTCGCCACGATCTATCGCTCTACGGATTGTGTTTTTGGAGTCTCCAGAAAGCTTGGCTAACTCTGGTACGGAAAGCCAATCGGAATGCTTGGCAGTAGCGTATTTGATGAAGCTCGGCTCTGGATATGGCAGCTTTGCTGCCTCAATTCTTTTCAGCTCTCCGGCCATTTTCGCCCAGGTTTTGCCTACGGTGATACCAACCCTGACCATAAATTGAGCCGATAGCTTGCCATCCTTTGGGAAAGGTTCAACCACAGTTACACCGAGATCCGGACAGGTGACTGCCAGGTATTCTCGCGTTTGCTTTAGAACAATCGGGTAGTGGAATATCGAAGGTTTTCTTTTCATGCGCCAGTCCCGCTTTCGGTGAATGCGAACCGAAAGGTTGAGCATTTCGTCTTCATAATACGAAGACGCCGAGGAAATGATCAAGAGATACCTTCGGAAGGCGGTGGACAGCTATTCCCCCTAAAATAGGTCAATGACGACCCAATTTAGGGAAACGCGCTAATAAAGGTGATAGGTTCGCCGGACCTCTAAAAAGTTCCAAAAGTTCCAAATTTTTGTGCGGTTCGGGGTCCGGCAATAAACGCATGATTATACGTCTATTCATGCGTTTTTTAAAATCTCCTTCAAAGCCCGCACAAAAACCTCATTTTTTCCTAACCGCTCCAGGGTGTGCCCGGTACTGATTGCGTAAAGAAGGTGCGCAAAAGAGAAGTGTAAAGGAGAGGTTATTTTCAAGGGTGGGGCAATCAGGCCTCATTTTAAGGACCTGGGCGGTCCAAAGGAGAAACTATGAAAAAGAGACTTTTGTGCAGCTGCTGCGGAAACATGTTGGTGAACGTTGGTGGAATTGGGCAGTCCATCTATGCCTGCATGCACCAGCCATGTATGCAGGCGCGATCAAAGCTGTCGACGCGCATCTGCCTGGCAGGGTGCGGTTTTCCCCTGAAAAGGGAATTTTCTCAATCCGAAGGGCCTGTCGGGAGATGTCCGGGGTGCAGAGATTGCTTCGAGTAAATCGGTCTATTTATTGATGGCGGTTGGTTGGCGCGGGCCTCAATCGCCTTCGATAAAAAGGGGGTAGCGTGGAGATCTTACTGGGATTGATATTTTGTACGGTAGGGGTGATCGTGGGAATCGTCCGTTTTTTCTCAAATCGCGCTAAAGAAAAGAAGAACGCCGAATCACTTCGGGTAGCCGGAGCGGGACTGGATTCGGAGCACTTGGACGAATTTCTTGAAAATCTTGAAAATGGCGGGCGTCCCAAAAAATACCCTCCCGCTCAATCTAATAAGGGCCGGAGAACTGGTTATGGGGGTAAAATCTGATCTGAGTCCGGCTCAGATAAACAAAATTGCGATTGGTCAGGATCTTCGGTAGCCTATTTCGACACCTTGGATTTGTGCGTTTCTCGCTTTGAGACGCTTTGGCATTATTTTATTGGCAAGTTGCCTGTAAAATAGTATTCTGTCTTTGTAACCCAGGAGGTCCCCATGAAAACCAAACTTCTTGCAATCAGTCTTCTTTCCTCACTAATGATCGCCTGCTCCGGCGGGGGCGGCGGAAGTTCGGTTTCCGATGGCGGCGGCAATGGCGGCCAGACTTCCTCGTTGAGTTGGTCACAGAGCACGGTGACTGCCAATACTTCGTACATGAAAGACGGGCAACCTTTGATTATCACGGTGTCACCTCGCGGGACCAACGGCCAGCCGTATGACATTGCGGGTGAGTGGAACATCCAATTGATCCCTCTTTGTGTAAGTTGCGTTATGAAGCCTCTTCAGACGCTGACCATTAACGATTTTGTTCGTGACGGTGACAACTATGTAGCGACGATCAATCCCGAGGACTCTTCAGCGGTTTCTTTCATGCTGTCTTTCGTGAAATACGAGAATGGCGCAACTCCCGGTGATACGATTGTGAACCAAGCAAAGCTTTCCCTGATTCAATGGGAGATTTGTGCAGAATCTAAGCAGCAAGGGGAACTGTTTGTTCAGACAGAACTTAACGGCGAGATGTACAATGTGGTTTGCACCGAGAATGAGCTAAAAAGTCTTGTTTGGAGCGGCAAAACTGAACTGATGTCAGAGAACTTCATGATCGCTAAAGATATCATTATCTCCAGTGGGACAGTGTTCTTTGGTGTGATGGACAATGAGTCAAATTATGTTCCTTTCACTGGAAACTTGTACGGTAACGGCAAGACCATTTCTGGAAGATTCCAAGTGTCCGAGACAGGCACTGGCGCAACCATCTCTTCCTTGACCGTGAGCGGAAGCGACATGTTTGTCGTGTACAACTCTGTTGGCACCGTCATTGATGACGTGACAGTGGAAAACCCCGGCTCTGCTGATGCCTCAAAGATCTTCCTGTGCAATGGAAGTACAACTATTCTAAATTCTCCTTCCATTTCCTGTCACGCCAACTAAGATAGTTGGCTCAGGAAGGGCTGGTTTATGGAAAGCACAAGAACTCCAAAAATATCGGATCTGTGGGTCTCACTTGAAAAGGCTGCCGAAATAATTGGGAGATCGTACCCAAGAATCGTGCAACTTCAAAGGGAGGGCAAATTCGTGAGCCGAGTCAATTTCGGGCGCAATTACTACGTCCTTAAGCGCGAAGCAGAAGCGATTCGCGACAGCGCCGGGGCCAATCTTCCTCTTGAAGGCTTCTTGGTGAGCAAGGAAGAAGAGGAGTTGACCCAGCTGCACCATTCGATCTTAGAGGTGGCCGAGATCCTGGGAATATCTAAGACCGCAGCAGCCGAGAAGTTTAAGTCCGTCTTTCGCGACGATGTGATAGAGATGGATGACGGGACAAAACTCATTCACAGAGATGTTCTTGACAGATACGCCGAAAGCGAAGGTATCGACGTGAATGAAATAAGCTTCATGGTCAGACTGCCGCGCGAAGAGAAGCGGAAGCTTGAGAAATACTTGTCTGAAACTGGCTCTAGCATTGATTCCTGGCTTCTTAAACAGGTGCAAAACTTGAAATAATGCTTTGACTTGAGAGTCGCCCTCGGGGAAATTTGTTTCATGGGCGACCTGGTTGAAAGAATATTACCGGTAGAGAATCCGAGCAGAGTTGATGAAACCACAGCTATTGGCACTTGGCTCTATGGCAAGTCCAAGTCTACTGTCAGGTATTACAAAAGAGTGCTCCGGGAGTTTTTTCAGTTTTACCCGAAGCTGGCAGTAAGAAATGTCACAACAGCCCACGTCACAGTCTTTCTGAAGCACAAAAATCAAAGCAAGCCATCATCGAGGAACACTGAGAAATTGGTCCTTTCTTCATTTTTTGAGTACTGCGTTCAGACAGATGTTATGGCAAAAAACCCTTGCCGACTCATCAAAAACGAAAAAGTTCCAAGCAGACTCCACGAAAAAGTGATGTCGATCGAGGAGATCGCATCAATCAAGAGTGTCTTAAAAGAACGTAAAACACCAAAAGATGAGAAGTTAAGCCCGCGTGACGAAATGCTCGTTGATGTGGCTTATCACCTGGGCCTGAGAGTGGCCGAGCTTTGTTCTTTGAAAGTCAGCAGCTTCGTGCCCTCCGAGAACGGCGGGACGATGTGGGTCGTTGGAAAAGGGTCTAAAGTCAGAGGGGTGGCGGTTACGGAGAGTCTTGGAAAAAGGCTTCTTTCCTATATCCGGGACATGGGGCTTAAAAGTGGGGACCCCTTGTTTATTTCCCAAAAAGGGGATCGAGAGCCTCTTACCACTTCGGCAATTTACAGGGTGCTGGTCGGGGCAGGGGTTAAAGCCAAAATTGCTCGCCCGGCTCATCCGCACAGGTTCCGCCATTCTTCCGCCGCCCATGCGGTTGAAAATGGGGCGCCCATTGATGTGGTGAAGAATACCCTTGGGCATTCTGATATCTCGTCCACCGGGCAATACCTGAATCTGAAACCAAAGAAATCAAACGCTCACTTTCTTCCAGATATTGAGTGATTACCTGGAAGCTAATGAGCCTTTGCAGCGAGAGGACAGTGCATGCGCCTGGCCTGTTATGGCCTTAAGCTTTTCCCAGCGTTTGCACTCTTGCTTGGTTAATGGGAACATCTTGTCCCAGGCCTGAAAGAGTTTTTCGTTCTTGGAAGATATGATACCGCGCCCAGGGTATCGCGCTTCCATGTGCATGTAGGTTCTTGCAACAACACCTTTGGCAGAGTCGCTGGGTTCAAATTTTTTATCCTCCAATTTAACCGCACACTTTCCGAACTTTCCCGAGGCTCCAGATAATTGAGCCATCGAGTAGTTTGATCGCAGCATATTCAGCTCGCCAATTTCTGGAAACAGGTTGTACACATCCCCCTCCATCTTTGCGAACAGCGGGTTTGTGCCGGCGCACTTGCGATTGCTCATCTTTTTCCCTTTTTTGAAACACTTGGGGCTGCCGTTTCTCCATTCCGCAAATGATTGGCCAAATGCCTCAGCCGGCACGACGTGTTCAAATTCCATTTTAGTAGATCTGGAACTGTTCTTTTGGGGTTTGTAGCCGCACGATGCAAGGTCGACCTTTTTACCTTTGACGACACAGCCACAATACACGGTCTTGTTCTCAAAAAGATCGAGGTTTTTGGAAAGGATCCGTTTCGCATCGTCGAAATCGGCAGGACCCTTTGCAAAAGCAGACAGGACTGTGAAAATCAGAATCTTGATCATAAAAACCTCTCATCACAAATATACCACAAACGGTATATACATAAAAACACAATCTCGCGGCGGCTCGGTTTGAGAATATTTTTCACCTGCGCCCCCTCAGTCTATTTAATAGACGGAGGACTTAATGGAACAGAAGCGTCGTCTCATGTGGGCAAAAACGATCATGGTCAGCATTTGGCAACTTGCCTTGGCGCTTGCGATTGTGGCCGTCGTTCTTGGTCTTGCGGGATGCGCGGATGATACAGAGGACAAATCTACGGCCGTTTCATCGCGATGGATGGATAGAAAAGTCTATCTCGCTTTTTCCGACGAGGATCCGAAGCGCAATGGCTATTTCCAAAAGCAAGACCTCAGGGCCGCCCTTGAGGACATCTCTGCAAACTCGATGCTCGGCGCAGGGTACTTTGAATTTGAGGAGATGGACGAGTCAGAGATGCAGTTTGTCCGAGAAACCCAGGGAGTGTCCGACTTCAAATCTTTTATCGTTATCTGGCCGACCGACGTTTTTAACCAGTGGGCTCAGGACAATTATGGCGGATCACTGGTGGACAGGAACGCGATGCTTGTCATTAATGCGGCAAACAAGCGTCAGTTCTATTTGATCTTGCGGGCAGAGTGCTTTGAGAGCTCGGTGAATTGCGATGGGGTAGGGAAGAATGGCATGTATGCTCTTGTTGCTCGCCAGTTAGGAAGGATGACCGGTCTTTCCGTGGACTGCACTAATGTTCAGTCCACCATGTGTGCAGACTCGCCGTCGAACGTACAATGGAACAGCGTGAACAAATTTAACTTTATTCGTGCCCTGGACAATCAACTCGAAAAGATCCTGATGACTCCAGATTTTTACCAGAGTTTTAGTGCTGGCGAGTGATATTTTCTCGCCAAGGATTATGTTTCACAAATGGGAGAGGTGAGCGTATGGAAGAAGCGTTTCTTGTGGCTGAGTACCTGCTGGAAAGAGATGACTTGCGGAGCGAGTACGAGCGATTGTGCCAAGATAGGGGTCTTTCGCCCGACAGTGAGCTGGCGGCAAAAAAGATGAGTGATCACAGTCTTTACGCCATGGCTCAGCTCGCAATGCAAGCTGCGAGAGAAGATATGGCAATCAAGTGCGCGTCGGCGGTTCTGCATGATGAGGCGGAAAAAAGGGATTATGCAGAGCGGATCAAAGAGGTTTTCGGTGAAGGACTTGTGACGTCAAGGATGGCAATGTCTCACGAGCAGATGTCCACTCATGTTCTGACCAGGGCAATGAGAGTGACAAAAAGGTTCCCGCACGATGTAGTTAGTGACTTCGGAGTGGTGATTCCAGACTACATGGAGAGCAAGCTTCGTGGTCTTAGTGCAAAGATCTACAACTTGGTGCAGTTGGCTTTTCTTGAGGCTACAGTTACAAGACACGAAGATGATGGTGTTCATTACGTCATTCATGAATTCCGCGATCAAAGCGTGGGTCTGAACGGGGCCGATCTGATTCGATTTGGTATCCATAACGGCGCGCCATACTACGAGGAAGATGAGCGTGAGATCGAAGCTGTAATTGAAGCCTTCGCCGATGGAAATCATGAGGTCCGAATTGAAGCCGAAGGTTATCTGAAAGCTCTTCGCAGGGAAATATCCTCTGCTCTTGAGAGGATGCTTGAGAAGTGAAAGGTGGGGCGGTCATTCCGCCCCAATTTACATTCTTTTAAGGGCTGTTTGCTTGTTTCCATCATGAATGATAACTTGCCCACTCTCAAATCTTTCAAGCGTCAGAGGTTTTGTGATCTGGGCCGGGCACCCGGAAGACAAGTTCGTGATGGTCGGTTTTGCAGTGATGGAGTGACGTATAACCTCTCGAACGTTCCCTTCAACAACCTCTTCTTCAGTCGTTCCTGGATTATAAGGATCAAAAACATTGTAGTCTTCACTACCTGGCTCGCCCGTTGAGCCCGACGAGGCTCCGCCATTTGAGATGGCGTAAGTGACGTTGCCGTCGCAGCTACAGACCTGGCCAAAATTGCAATACTGAGGCTCGTAGTAAGAAGAGAAGTTGATGAGCATTGATCCTTCAGTTGCCCCGTACTCTCCTGTGAATGTCACATATGACTGCCCCTCCACGAGATACCATGGCGCATTTGAATTTGAGCGAGTGGCCACGACCTTGTAGGATTTCCCCCACATGTCTGACAGATCGCCATTGATCTCCTCTTCAATGTCCGCGCTGCAACCGATTGCGATAGCCACAAAGGCATAGATGGCCATGGTAATTATTGTCTTTCTGGGGTTATTGATCTTCATAGGCTTTCACCTCGTAGATTTTGTTGTCTTCTGAGTCCGTTACGTAGAATCGGCTGGAATTTGGCTCGTAATGGATGGCAGATATGCTGCCGAGCGCCGGCAGAGACTTCTCTGGGTTGTCTGGGTTCTGTGCCCCGTTTGGATTTGTGATCGAGAAGGTGTACGGAATCCCGAAGTACGGAATTTTCGTCCACTCCTGCCAGTACTTCACGTTATTGCCGTAAGAGCCTGATTTCGGCTGGACGGCGTAAAGGTTTCCGTTTGCAGTTGTGATAGAAGAGATATAGTCGAGACCATATCCGACATTTGATTCATACGTGCCGCTACTGAGCCCCCAGGTAGGAATTTTATTGACGTCCTCTTGGCCAATGACTGTATTTGCGTCGCACCCGCCAGTTGCGTACGTGGCAGCGTTGCAGGAAGGGGAGTTTCCGCTCATCATGGTGAGCTTAAAACTCAATATTCTAGCCTTCAGCTGCATCGGTGTGTTGGTGTAGCTGTTGTGCATGGAAATGTCTTCGTATGTGGATACGAGCAAGCTCTCCGTTGCGTCATCATAATGAATATCCGTCGGTCTTCTGAAGTGTCTTGCCAAGAAGTTGTTTGGGGAAATGATTGTGTCTTGGGCATATTCGGCACCAAAAATCACTCCCGCAGTCTCAAACGTTTCCCTGTCTTTGAGCGTCTTTTGCCCAAGCACTGAAGAGAACTTGCAGAGGCTTGAGGCGGTCCATGTGGACTCATTGCAGTTCCATGACGCCAGGTTGGAGTACTCTTTCACTCTTACAATGCGGTCATTGCCTCCGTCGCAGACGTAAGCATCGCCGTCAACAACAGTCACCGCGGTGGGCTGATTGAGAGACGCCTCTCCATCGGTTGAGACATCGAACGTTTCGATAGATCCTAAACCCTTTTGTCCAATTACGACGTCAGCGGCACAGTTGTCGACCGAAGTCGACCCAAACAGCATTTCTCGGTCACACGCCTTGCTGTCCGGGAGCCCTTTATGGGCAACAACACGATTGTTCCCGGAGTCAACAATAAGCAGGTTTTCACCATCAACGAAAACATCAGTTGGGCTTGTGAGACACTTTGAGAAGTCAGTGGGCGTGGCAAACTTTGTGGTGCCGTAATGAATAGTTTCTTGAGCCGCGTGCTCCTGGCACGTCAGTCGGCTGTACTGGTTGGGTTGTCCGATGATATTGACGGGCGAATAAGGCTCCCCAGCTGAAGACCAGACGCAGAGCTGATATTCCAAGGATGACTTGTCCGCGATGCTGTCGCACCCGAGAGCGCCTTGTTTTGCATAAATTATCACACGGTGATTCTGAGTGTCTGCGCAGTAAAGCAAAGATCCGGATTTCCCTGAGGCGCACTTGCCCGTTGTAGCGAGAGGGGCAGCTGGGCTCGTCGCTCCAGGGCTCAAGGAATAGATAGTAAACGGGGGACTCGGGTTCCCCGGCGTGGCTCGGGCACCTTCTGTGGTGTACGCGACGCGGACCCAGAATCTTTCAGGGGGCGCGATCACAACGGAGGATCCTCCCTCGGTCGTGGTTACGCCAACTTTGACCATGCCGCCGTACACGCCATCTTTCTCGGTATAAAACCAATACGTGTAGTTCTCGCTCGGAACCACGTTCTTGGTGTCTTCATGAAGCTCACCCTGACCTTGATAAATTTCCGACAGCGCTGCGGGACCGAAGTTCGAAGTAGGAGTATCAAGGACGCATGTTTCGCTGGCGTAGTAGCACTGCCGCTTATAGAGGTGGATTTTATAATTTGTAAACGCGTAGAGGATTGGATTCTTCCAGGTCAGAATCACCTTGTTAGGAGTGGAGGTGTCGACCTGAATTCCTGTGACTGAAAGGATCGTTCCAGATGACCCGGAGCCGGGATTTTTTGGATCGAAAACGTCGCTCCCGCCAGTGGCCGTCTCTTCAAGAGAACAGGCACTGAGTATCATGGCAATGGTTATGACCAATACTCTTAAAAGCATAACGCCTCCAGGTCTATAAATAGACCGGAAGGCGCCTTGCCTTGCCCCCTCTGGTCCTTAAAATAAGGATGAAGGGCGGCGGATTTCTCTAATGATTTTAAGCCAGTGCGCGACGCTTTCTGGGCATGTTGAGAACGGCGTCCTTGAACAGCTCAGTTGCCAGAGTCTCGATTTTTGCCGGGTCATTATCGGCAGCTTCGGACAAGATCTTGTGAACAGTAGCGTCCAGCTTGACCTTGTGAATGTAGTTGCCGTGATAGTAGTAAAAGCTTGGAGATTTTCTGCTCGCGATTGCTGCTACCTTCTTAAGCTCGGAGGCCGGGATCATCTTGCGACCCTCTTCGTCCTCCGTGAATTTCAATTTTCCTTCTTTGATGTATTTGAGAACCGTGGAGTAGTGGACTCCAACCTTATCCGCAAAAACTTCGATGGTCATTTTGCGGTTAGGGACTTTCTCGAGTACCTGATTTAATGCGTCCTCTTCTACTGCCATTCCGCCATCAAGCTCGATGATTTTGATCTTGTTTTTATTGATCAACTCAAGAACTTGGTCATGAGGCATGTTGTGTTTTCTTGCTGCCTTTTTTACCGAGATATATCCCATAACGATCTCCCTGTTAATATACCGGACTTTTTGACTATATACCGCTCTCCTTCAGTCCTCCAGCTATTTATCGAAATAGGAGGAGTCCATGAAAAATGTGCTCGGGCTAGACCTAAGCCTAAACGGGTCAGGCATTGTGCTTCTATCTCCCGATAATGAAATACTACATCACGAAGTTGTGATTCTGAATACAAATGCGCGAAATAAACTAAAAGGTATGGACAGAATCCTCTATATAATTGCGCGCATAAACAAAATAGTGACTGAATACAGCAATTTAGAGGCGGTAATTGAAGGGTACTCGTTTGGCTCAAAAGGTCGCGCTGTTGTCTCATTGGGAGAACTTGGCGGGGCTGTGAGGCTATTTCTGATTCAGAATAATATACCATTTTTAGAAGTCCCTCCGACAACCTTGAAAAAAGTGGTCGCTGGCCGCGGGGACGCCAAAAAAGAAGACATGCTGTCCGCGGTGCGGGCTCAATTTGGGGTCGTATTTGACGACCATAACGTCAATGATGCCTTTTGTCTGGCTCGATACAGAGAACAAATCATTTCCTCTCTGCCGCCCTCGCTGCGAGAATTCCAAAAAAGGCGGGTTATTTTATAGAACGGCCATGACGTCCAGAATGAACGACACTGGGTATCCCTTTGTGTCGTTCAAGATGCCGGCGAAAAACTCCTTTTTGACTTCTTGCGCGGTCTTTCTGCCTTCGCCGATCGTGATTTGCATTTTTTCATCTAACTCTTGTGAGAGTCGAATGATGAGGGCCGATCTGCTCAGCTTTTCCGGCATCGGGCGATGCGGGAAGCCCTGTCTGTCAGCTCGCTCATGTGATTGAAGTATAGCATTTTTTACTTCCTCTGAGAGGGGCATTTTCCTAGACAGGCACTGATTCAAACTATAGATCGGGTGCTTATGAAATTCCATAATTTCCTCAGCATGCAGCTTTTCTAAAGCATGCTTTCTAATTTTGGAAGACGTCCTTGGAGAAAGCCAAAGAATCCCAATATCTGAAAGCAGGGCTCCCAACATAACGTCACGAACATTAGGGTGTTTCAGTTTACTCGCAATCACAGATGCGTATGCGGCGATGGCGGGTCCTCTTTCCAAAGATCCGTAATCGTCGATATTTGAGTTATTGATTATTGTCCAAGGGTCGTCAAGTTTTATGAGTGTGTTACTTAAATCAATCACGTAGGAGTTTATCTTCTCAAAAAGAGCCTTTCCTGCGTCAAAGTTCGCTGCTGAAGTTTGGTCGCTGACCAAGAGTACAAGCTCTGTAAACCCGTGTTTGAGCTTAAGAAATTGCGCTCTGCACGCTCTGAGAACAGAGTCCTCCTCACTGCCCGAGACTGTTTTGGTGTACTCAATCAAACCCTCCGCCTCGTTCCGGTGAACGTATAGCTCATTTATAGTGGAGAATTTATTTATAAACTCCTGCGAAACTACAGTTCCTGGTTTTGCAATTTTGAGAAATTTCTTATTTTGTGGCAGCAAGTGGTGGACCGTGAAGTCAATCGCGGTCCCCGCCACAAGATCTTTCACTTTCAGCGGCACAAAAGTGGTCCGGACAATTTGACTTGTGACAAACTCCACCTTGCTGGAGTTAAAGAAGTCCTCTTCAGTCACGATCAAAGATGTCCCGGATTTGTGGATATTCTTGGCTTCGTCTTCCAGAAGACGAGAGCCGGTCACGACAATAATATAGGATTTGTCAGCGACATGGCGGCACGTCTGCACCAAACCAGCGATTTCAAAAGGGGTCCGATAGATACAGTCCAGCAGTATGCACTTCGCTCTCTTAAGGGTCTCTTCGGCATCATAAAACTCATCAACGTCAGCAAATGTCTTAGACTCAAAAGAGAATTCGTTTTTGATAAACTCAACCCTTTTAAGGAATGCCTCATTTTTGGAAACCGATACCAGGTCAATCAACCACATAGCTACCCCGCGTAGGCGATAAATAGGAACGAGAGCCTATTGCATATTTAGGATGAAATGAGGTGCCAGGATGATTTGGAGGCCTGGGACGGCGCCCGTCTATTTATAGGGTGCCCATTATGATGGAGGGGTTATGAACAGATTTTGGCATTTGATCTTAGTTCTGGCCGCTGTGTTTTACGCAGGATGCACTCAGACCGAAGACCCGTGTGCGGATATTGCGAACAGCGGAAGTTCAGCCTGTAAGACAGGCTCCGGTGTCAATGTGGATGCCTCTCAGCTGGCAATTGAGTTTGCCGAAGCCTCTTTCTATGATCAGAATGAAGATAAGTGGAAATCAGTCCGCGTTTCCGGAAACAAGGTCGAGGACACTATCCCTCTTTACGCAAATGCGGCATCTTCCGCCCCAGCCGAGGCCCTGAAATCAGTCATTGATGCTGAAGCCCTGAAAGCAAGCGGGGGGAAAAACATCGTTCCATACATCAAGATCATGGCAAAACCGGAAGTTCGGTATGCGTTCCAGTATCGCAAGATCGACAGCGAAGGAAACGAGCTCCATAAGCAAATCGGCGAGGCCATCAAATCCGGCGATTACGCGTACATTCCCTTCATCAACGAGATGTTCAATCAAAAGCTTCTGACTCCGGGCGCCGGGATTGGCACGACCTATAAAAACATTTTCACCATTACAGGCTCCCTGGGCGGGAAGAACGGAATGGCAAAACAGGTCGAGGTTCTTACAACCGTCACGGTGCCAAATATCGACTATCAGGTAACTTTTGCCTCTGACGTTCTTGGATACAACCTCAAGAACCGCTGGTTGAAGTACAAGAAAGACCAAACCGGAACGCAGCCCAACGACGACTTCAAGTTCGTCACCTTGGTTGATCGCGCCTCCGGAAGTGGAGAGGTTTCCGACTACGACGTGCAAATCATTTTCAAGGATGACTTGAAAATCGAGCTGGAGCAGGAACTTTTCGTTGAGATGCCAATCAACTTTGACCTCTTCAAGTTGACTCAAACAATTGTTCCGGCCCGCGGTCACTCTTTCTACACGACGAAGATCACCCTGGACTCTTACAATGATTTTAAGCACAAGGTTTATTTGGACAACGTCCTTCTTGATCAGAATGGAAAAGTGTTCTCTCGAGCGTTGTTCCCAGGCGGCAAGAACTTCAACATCACGCTGTCTCTCGACTTTACTCCTAACACTCGTTATGTGGCGCAGGATCCAAATATCAAGGGTCTTCACTACCCACTGAAGCCGCACTGCTTGCTTGAGGAGAATAAAGCATGGGCTCCATGGCAGAAAGAGCCCCTGATTGATCAGAACGCTTCTTCCGGGAAGCTCCTGGCCATCTGTCACCCTGATCTTGGGCACGAAGTGTTGATCGACCCTTCGAATAACCCTCTCAACAGAAGTCTCGAAGACACCTGGTTCCGCGTGTTCTCTTACGACAAGTACGACGCTGCTAAAAACTACTTGGGTTCCTTCTATGGAATCAGAAGCGTGAAGTTCAAAGTGTCCGGATGCTTTAAGGTTCAGATCAAAGATCCGAACACGAGCACCTGGTCCAATCGCACAAACGGCGGATCGAACTGTGGCGATAGCTCTGCCACAAATGAGTGGGCTCCATTTACTGCGGAGAAGACCTTCACAGTGTTTGATCATGCAGCTGAATACGAAAATGTCACAGGTTTAAAGACCCTGATTGATGCCCTGAAGGCAGCAACTACGATCCAGGACAACAACATGGAGATCAATAACGAGCGCTTGAGCGGGAACACAATTCGCCACATTTACTAAACCCACAATGAGGCCGGTCTCCGGCCTCGCTTTTTCGGGAAAAACTGAATTTTGCTTGATGATCTGCAAATAGCTAATTTCCGGTTCCTTTCCTGCTCCATACTTTAAAAAGTATATATCAAACGCTGCTCTTCATCCTTATTGGTGGAGGGCCTTTGCTGTGGCTGATGATTCATTTTTAAGTCTTTACAACGGATTTACACGCTCATTTGATCCAGAAATGGACAAAGCCCCTGTGGAACCTCTTACCGAGGCGGAGCGCATGGAGCTGTTTGATAAGCTTCACAGCCGGATTGAAAGCGCTTACGTCAGCAGAATCATCAGCTCAAAGCAGCTTAACGGCGACGAGATCAACGACCTCAAGAGTGAGGCTGTCATCTTTTTGCACAACATTTTGTCCAAGTTCGACAAGTCAAAATGCGGCGCCATTGGCGACAAGGATGTGCCGGGGAAAGACCAGCCCAAGACCCTCGCCTGGTACTTTCTTGCGTGGGCGCAAGGAAGGGTGAATTGGGCTGCTCAGGATAACCGAAAACGACAGAGAAGGCTGGTTGGCGCGGAAGACCTGAACGCTATCAAGAAGAGGCTCGAGCAGAGAGAGAAGGAGCTGGACGAGAACCTGAAGGAGCAGTCTCTTATCGGGCCGGCTGCCGAGAAAGCCGCAAAGATTGCCGGCAAAGGCAAGAAACTGTCCCATGAGCAAGCTTCCGTTTTATCCCGGATGCAGGATCTCTTTGCTCGCTCGGAAGAGCTCGGGTCTGAGATTGCAACCTTGAGAGCCAAGGTCGACAACCCGGTTGACGGGGTGTCTGAGACGAATTTCGAGATTGAGGATGGATTTCAGCCGCACACCTCCCCGGAGACAAGTGAGGATCACGACACTGTTGTTCAGTGGCTGAAACACCTTCCGTACGACGTGCGCGAAATTATAGTTGAGAAACTTGGGAATGACGTTCCCTCGAACCTTATCTCAAAAAAGGAAGCCAATCTGATTGCTCCTTACATCAGAGCTCTGGCCAGAATCCTTAAGTCGTCGAATAACGGCGATTTTTTGCCAAAGTACCTGGATATCTTTCGCCCTCACGGAGTTGTGAGAAAGGTCGTTGCCATGAAATTAAACGTTCAGAATTTCCTTAAAAGTCACGGACATGCGTGTACCAAAGCGTCGGGCGGCACTCACGTTACCCTCGACTCTTGCCCTATGTGTAAGAAGAGTAAGAAATTCTATATCGAGCTGAAGAGCGGTCTTTATATCTGTCACAACTGCCGTGCAGATAACACTGACCATTGCATGGGTGGGCCGGTAGGTCTTGTGATGTTGATCGCTGGCGTGTCTTTCCCGGAGGCCACGAAGATTGTTTACGGTCGTTCGGAATTGACAGCGGCTGAGCTTAACGAGGTGAAACACAAAGAGAAGTTCTTTGACTTCCTTTTCGAGGAGGAAGAATCGGTACAGGAGGAAGACCTCAAGGTCTTAAAGCTTCCCAAGTGTTTTGAGCGCCTGAATGAGGATAAGCACCCTGAGCACTATCGTTATCTGACGAAAGTGCGCGGTCTTTCGCCGGACGATATCTCAAAGACTGAAATTCTGGCTATTGCTGAGCCAGACTTCAGGAAGGTTCGTGCCGAACTTACCAGAAGCGGGATGATGCTCGATGAAGCAAACGAGTACGCTGGGTATGTTAATCGCGTGATCTGGCCGATCCGAAAGGGAAGTCGCGTTGTTGGCCTGATTGGCAGATCAATTGAGAAAAGGCCTTACCTAAAGACTCGCAATTCTACCGGTCCATTCAGAAGGTTCTCTATTTGGAACCTGGACCACGTCAGAGATTCTGAGTTGGTAGTGCTGACAGAGAGTATTTTGAATGCCTACAACTGTGGCCTTGATCGCTCATGTGCAACTTTTGGGGTTCACGTTTCAGACGAGCAGATTGAGCTCCTTTTACGTCTTCCTAAAACGACCAAAGTGGTAATCGCCTTTGACCCGGATGCCAATATTGCTGGAAAGAACGCCAAAGAACCTCTGACCGAGACGTTACGCAAGAAGCTCTCTCTGCATTTTGAATTTGTTAAGGTGCTTGAGCTCCCGAAAGTGAAAAACGAGGAAGGCAAGTATCTGGACGCTAACGACTACACGAAAGAGCAAATGGATCGTTTCATCCTAGATTGTGTGGCCGGAGAAGCGATTGAAAAGAAACTAAATCCCTTAGACGGTATATAATCTTCATAATGGTATGAAATTGATACAACCAAAATGAGATTATTAGCACGGTATATAATGTAAGTGTAGAATCATAATTGTAAAGGAGGCCGCTATGGTCAATAAAGTTACGCTGCTCGGGCGCCTGGGTTCTGACCCCGAGACAAGACAAACAAACGGTGGAAAGTCGGTCTGTATTCTCAGTGTTGCAACTACGGAGAAATGGAAAGACGCCCAGAGGAAAGATCACGAGCGCACGGAGTGGCACCGTGTGGTTTTGTACGGGAAGGTGGCTGAGGTCGCAGGGAAGTTCCTTGAAAAAGGTCAGCTTGTGTACCTTGAGGGCAAACTGTCTCATCGCTCTTACGAGAGAGATGGTCAGAAAAAATATGTGACGGAAGTGATTGCCGACACTATGAAGATGTTGCCGCGCTCTTCGCCTAGAAACGAATCAAGATCTGGTGATGATCAAGGGGATGACAACTACAGTTTCCAAGATTTCGGCCCCGAGCCGAGCTTCTCTGGAAGCGACGACATTCCTTTCTAGGCTTGAAAGATGAGAATCGACGAATTTCTTGAGAGCTTAAAAATGGATATTCTGGAGCCGCACAAAGTGGCTCCAGTTACTACTCTGGACGAAGAAGGCGTGCATAAAGTGCGCTTAATCGACGCCAGAGAGCGTGAGCCAGATCTGTTCCCGTATCACAAAGCCTTTGTTCACTTCGTGAAGATTGAGAAGTGGACAGACGTGGTGAAGTGTAACGGAAAGAACTGCGCGCTATGTGACGCATATAAGAGCGGCTTAAGAAGCGTCTCTCAGGCAAGCTTGAGGGTTTTTTACTATCGCTGGGCCGGAAGCAGACTTCGGATACTGTCTACCTCCATGGCCCTGTACTTTCAGATGTGGGGGACGCCAAGTGGCGAGCCAGGGTCAGTGTTAAAGGCGATACAAAAAGGGAAAAACCCGTTGGCCCTGCAAGGTGGGTCGATAATTGAGGTCGCCCGATATTCATCCCCTCTAAGCACGGAGTGGACGGCAACAGTCAAGGAAGAGCCTCATTCGCTTGGGGAAGATGTGAGAAAGGCACTGTTGGCAATGCCTGCTCTTACGGATGTTCATCATGTCATGGGAAGAACCGACATGGTTGAACTTGTGAAGTATTTGAATGGTAAAGGCAAGCTACCTCGACAACTTTCAAAATAGGAGCTTTAAATGACGACTGTATCTAGTGTTGATGTTTTTAAAGAAATTCGCCGCAAAACAAAAGTCTACAACGCCAGACTTCTGCGCGTAAAGAAGGCTTACACCAAACTTCGAGACACAGACCCTACCGTGGTTAACGAGCGCACCGGTGAGGTTGACGCCGAAGAAACCATGTTTGCTTTTGCATCCCTTAAAAAGGCAGGCTTTAAGCTTATGGAGGCCTCATTCATGGCTGTTGCGGATGCAAGCCAGGACGCGAAGTATTTCGAGTCTGAGATTCGCCTCGGCAAAGCCGACCGCATCATCGAAAACAAAGGGTTCACCAAAATCACATCAGATCTCAGGGAGTCTGTGATTCTTTCAAATCCAGAGCTGAAGGATCTAAAAGTTGCCATTGAGAAGCTGAAAGCCTTCTCTCGCATCGTGGACAAGTACTGCGATTCGCTGATGGCGGATGAGGTCAACTACCGCAAGGCAGCCGAAAAGCGGTTGAGCGGATTCTAAAAAAATAAACGTGCGGCCCGATGGCGGACAGCACTTATACGAACAAACGATTTTATAAACAGTAGGAGGACTTATGTCTAAAGAACAAGTGCAGCAGACAGAGAGAGAAGCGCAGAAAACAAAAGCCTTGAACGATGCTTTGGCGTCAATCGAGAAGCAGTTCGGTAAAAACACCATTATGAGACTTGATGGCTCGGTTGAGTTGCCAAAAGCGGAGGCAATTAGTACGGGGTCACTGGCTCTGGATCTTGCCATCGGTATTGGCGGGCTTCCAAAAGGGCGAATTGTAGAGATCTATGGGCCTGAATCCTCTGGTAAGACAACGATCGCTTTGCAGACGATCGCACAAGCTCAGAAAATTGGCGGCACCGTGGCTTTTATTGATGCTGAGCACGCCCTTGATGTCACTTATGCCGCAAAACTTGGCGTAAACGTTCCTGCCATGCTGTTCACGCAGCCAGATACTGGCGAACAAGCGCTTGAGATCACTGAGGCTTTGGTGAGATCTGGAGCGGTTGACGTTATCGTAGTTGACTCAGTTGCTGCCCTTGTTCCTCGCGCTGAAATCGAGGGTGATATGGGCGACAGCCATGTCGGCTTGCAAGCCCGCATGATGTCTCAGGCAATGAGAAAACTCACTGCTGCGATCAACAAGTCGAACACGATGGTGATTTTCATCAATCAAATCCGCATGAAGATCGGCGTTATGTTCGGAAACCCTGAGACAACCACGGGCGGTAACGCTTTGAAGTTCTACTCCTCTGTGCGTCTTGAGGTGCGCCGCGGTTCTCCTATCAAGTCCGGATCAGGTGATGATGCTATTGCGACAGGTTCAAAGACAACCGTCAAGGTTGTGAAGAATAAAATGGCTCCGCCGTTTGCTAAGGTTGAAGTCGACTTGATGTTCAATCGAGGCATCGTGAGAGAATCTGAGATCCGTGACCTTGGCGTGTTGGCCGGCATTATTGAGAAATCCGGCGCTTGGTACTCCTACAAGCAAGAGCGCATGGGTCAAGGGGCGGAACAGGCTCGTGAATACCTCGAGTCTAATCCTCATATTGCAAAAGAGATCGAAGACCAGATCGTGGCAAAAAAGAAGGACATGTCCAATACGTTGATCCAAAAGGGGCAAAAGTCCGACTCCACTGAGATCTCACAAGAAGAGGCTCAGCGAGAGCAGTCTAAGGCCGAGAAGAAAGGCAAAAAGGGAGCTGCTTAATGCAGGTCCCTAAGCCAAAACGTGTTAAAGACAGAAAGGTCCTGGACACGTTTCATGCTCAGCAGTGCGTAGCGTGCCGAGCTTGGGGTTGCGACCCGGCCCACATCAAGGGCAAGGGCGCTGGCGGCGATGACGTCATGGAGGGCGTCATTGAGCTTTGCCGTAAACACCACAGATTCCAGCACGATAAAGGCTGGTGGAAACTGTGCCAAGAATTCCCGCGGGTGGAGCGGGTTCTGAGATACAAAGGGTGGGCTTTTGATGAATTCAAGGGTCTCATCTGGGTCGGAAAGGAGCAATCTCCGGTGGAAAACCGCGTTCCTGTAAAACCAAAGAATCTATGCTTGAAAGGCCCGTCAAACCTCGCAGTTGAGGCGGACTACGGGAAGGATGATCTCAAGGTTCAGATCTGGGCTCAGTTAGGCGTTCACGTCGAACTGGTGACCTTGGAGGAGGTTGAGGCTTTGTCAGCGCACCTGGGGCAGATTCTTTCCTACTACAAGCATTTAAAGGGCCAAAAAGGCGGCTGATCGCCTTCGTCAAAGACGGGTTGAGACATACCGTAAATGATATGAATGAGGACTCCTCCCCCCTCCTCGCCAATAATCATGCGTTTTTCATCCTGAAAATGTGGCTGGCCATTTACTGCTCGTCATCCCCGGAGGATTGAAATGAAAGATCAATACGTATTTTGGTTCGATAAAGAGACGACAGGGACTCAGGAGAAGGAAGACCAAACTTTGAGTTTTGCCGTTGTCGTAAAAGACACCGAGGGAAATGAGATTGAGCGTCGCAAATTCAACGTGCGCCTAAAGCACGGTCTCATTCCAAATCCTTACGCCTTGACCATCAACAAAATCAACCCTTTTTCTGCTGAGTATCGGAAGTCCGCCGTTACTGAAAACCAGCTTATGGCCGAGATTGAGAGCCTTGCAAAAAAATACACTGTTGGGCGAAAAAAACCGATCCTGGCCGGTCACAATATCACAGGGTTTGATAACAAGTTCCTCGGCATTCAGCTCAATCGCAGTGGCCGCAAAATGTCGGACTTGTTCTCTCGCGGGACCAGGGACACCGTTAAAGTGGCAAGGAACCTAATTGCTGCCGGACTTTTTGAGACAAAGACTAAGAACAAGTTCGGCAAAAGTTCCGCTGCGCTTGGTGATGTAGCTGCCGAGTTGGGTGTGAAATTTGAAGGAATGGCCCACGACTCACTTGCCGACGCCGTTGTATCGAGCCAAGTGTACCCCCTTCTTATGGAACGTGCCCTTGGCACCAAAAACGTTCCGTCAACTGACGTCAGCTCTTTTGAGCCGGGCGAGGTGAAGCAGATTATTTCCTGCTCATCTTCCTCCGGGATTAAACGTCGCCACATCAAGATTCTTCACAATGATCCTGACTATCAGAAAATCATCGCTCTTGATGAGGATGACATTCGCAAAAATGGCGGGCTTACTGAAAGCGCTATCAGAACTTTCAATTACGACACAATCCTTGGCGAGGAGCCCGTTGTCGATGACTCCAAGTACAGCTTGAACGCTTATTACGACACTCAGAAAGACATGATTCAGGTCTGGGAGAACGACAGCGTTAAAAAGATGCAATCCTCCAAAAATGAAAAAGAAGGCGTCTTTGACGAGGACACCCGCAACTTCGAGCTCATTCAAGCGGTCTCGAAGCGCATGGTTGGCGCAAAAGATAAAAAGGCCGAATACGAAAAGTGCTACGCTGAGCTTCAGGATAAATTTGGCGGCGACAAAATCTCTGCCAAGACAGTGCTGACAAAGGCAGAAAGACTTGCGGAGGCCGAGGGTCACGAGAGCTGGTCGCGACTGATTGCTCCCGACAAAGGGGTTGTTGTTGCAACTTCTAACAAGCCTACCTCAAAACTCAAGGTTGCGCTTCACCCTTCCGGGGAGTATCGCGCAAGCCTTGATTGGGTCGAGGATGGTGAGGGCTTCTATGAAGAGATCAACACAGACATGAAGGGCTTAAAGAAATTCTTGAAAGATCGTGGTTTTGAGAACGACCACAAAGATTTCTTGGCGCAGCTTCCTGAGTCCAAAGAATTCAAAGATATGAAGCATCCCCTGGCAATGGTCGACGACATGAAGACCGCGCTGGCGAAACTCGATGGCGAAACCGAAGACACCAAGATGGCTGTTTACGGAACTCTGGCTCTTTTGAAAGAGGCGGCCCCCGAAGCATACAAAGGGTTTGAAATCCCAGAGGCGTATCGAATTGATGTTTCCGGGTACTGGAAGAACCCGGATGAGTCCGGTGTTGCCGAGACTCAAAACCTGCTGCCGGCAGTTTTTGCGGACGCGGCTCAGCCCGGTGTTGGCGCTTCAACTCAAGCTCTGCCGACGTCAGTTCAGCCATCCGGAGAAGCTGGTGCGACAATTTCACCCCTTAAGGCTCGAGAGGCTCACAACAAAGCCATCGTTAAGGCCTCTAAGAGCCAGAGGGGTGATGACCACGTAGGGGCCGGTGACGCCGTAGCATCGGTGCCGTGCGCTCTTTGCCGAAGACCTTTGTCGCAGGCGTTGAGCGTAAGTTTTGCCATGGGTCCAAAGTGCAGAAGCATGGCTCAGCAGATTGACGCATCGAAGGACCCAGTGTCGCAGTTCGTCTCCGGGTTTGACCTTTCCATCCAGGATGCTGGACGAGGTGATCTCATTGGGTTGAAATACATTCGAAACGACGGCCAGGAGGCTGAGGTTTTTGGAGAGGTTATTTCATCCTCTGATAAAGAGGCGTTTATCCTAAATCGTCGCAACTTCTACAAGATGGTTAAAAGCGGCGTGAAGGTGGACGTGGCCCTTATCATGTCCACGCTCAGAGTAAGAAACGAGCAAATCAAAGGCGTTGGAAAAGTGACTACGAAAACAATTAAAGCGCAGCGGGACGCGGCTTAGAGAAAGGAATTTGTATGAATCCACAAGAATACGTACAAAACCCAAGCATGGAACAAATCGAAAAAATCATGATGAAGTTTCGCGATAAACGTTACTCTATCTCGGATGATCTTTATCAGCGCCTTAAGGCGGCATGGGAAGTGTGCGAAGATCGCGACGGCCTCTTACATCCTGATGAAGCTCGCCATTCGTGGGTGTTTATCATGAGCGAGCTTCTTGGACAGGTAGTGGAAAAAGTCTATAAGGGTGATCCGGAGCGCCAAAGAGCAAGCTTCGGGGATATGTTCAGCGTCGCGCTGAGAGGTGAGAATCCGCTTTCTAAAACCCACATCCAGCAAGCTGGAATTGATGGCCAATTCTGGATCTACGCCTGTCGCCAAGCTGTTGGTGAAGACGCTATGAGACCGCTCCCTATCTGAGGGGGCGGCTATTTATCTCGGGCCGAGTGCGGGAGGTTGTTATGAGAAAAGTGATTGCCGTAATCCTACTGTTACTGTCCGCCACAGTTTCGGCCCAAACTATAACGATCCACATCCCGCATTTGGAGAAATCCTCTGAAAACCAGAGGTTAGGCGGAATTGGAAGGGTTGCTGATGACGGATCCGGCGGACTTCTAAGCGTTTACATCCGGGGCTGCGGCAAGGTTTCTTTAACCAGCAACAGCAAAGGGGAAACTCCGAAAGCCGGGGCCATGATCGAATATTACTACGCCGGTCGCTGTGCCATTTCAGACTGGAAGGATATCGGCTCAAAATAAGGCGTCTCACCATAAAACCTTTCATCCTTAGGATGGTGGCCAGGACTGGTTCCTGGCCATTTAATCTGCATACCGGAGGGTTTATGGTAAAATTCCTGATCAGAGACAGTCATGGGCGCAAGTACATCGACACAACACTAACGCGCGAACAGATCATTGAACTGATGACAACAGGGGTTGCCTCGGGTCGCGACGCTGACGAAAAAGATAAAGTCCTGGTGATTGAAGGCGTTCTTGCCAACGTAGTCAATCTGCCGGTGTCTGAAAAACTCGCCCGCGCGATTTACGCACTTTCAACCGGCACCCTAGAAAAGTCTGGGTTTGACACCCTAAAGGGTGAACCCGAAATCATGTCAGCTATTCTGAGTACTCACGAAGGTGAGTTGGCCATGGCTCAATTCCTTCCAAAGCGAGACGGGAAGGCTCGAATTGATTCCCTTATCCAGGCGATGAAGGAATCCAGAGCTGGGGATCGAGACGAAGTTCATGGAAGGATCGAGGCTCTCGCGTGCGAAGCTGGCCTTCAAATGTATCTGTTCAATCACCCAGAAATGAAGAATGTCCAGTTCTCAGTCGGTTTTCTACAAGAGGTGATCCTAAATGGCGCTTTGACCGAAGAGCAGCTGGCAGAGGTCTATTGTCAGGTCGTATGCCGACAGAACTGGATCCCTTACAAGCTTCGCGACATCACTCCAAAATTCAACAAATCTCAAGAGAATCTGATTCACGAAAACCTTTCCGCCAATGATGCAGTCGTTCTCACCGGCAAACTCGGTTCAAGCTCTCGCCCTGAATTGGTGAAGTTCATTCTTAGCGGTGATGTCGGGGAAGAAGAAGAATTTGTAGCTAAACTGCTTAAGCCAACAGAGAGCGAAGTGGTGGCATTCATCAAAACGACAGAAAGCTACCGAGCCAAAACGGCCTTGCGCTCAGCCCTTGAATTGAAAATCATCTCTGAAAAGACTGCCAAGGAAGTTGCAAAGAAGCGAAAACTTGAACTGGAATTCCCGGAGTTCTTGTCAGAGAAAGACTTGATCGCTCTCATTAAGAGAAGAAAGGAAGCTCCCGTAGAGGTTTGGAATTCAGCTGAGTCAAAGGCTGTTTGGGAAACTGTCGTTGATATCGAACCTGTAGGCACTCTCATCACAAACTTCCGCGATATTCCAAAACACACTCAAGCCTACGCAAAAGAAAAGATCTTGAGCGGCCTTGAAAACTCTCAGGTGGCTTCTGTTTTGGCTAACGTTACCGGGCTCACTTCTGAAGAGCGCTCAGAACTGGCTGAAAAGGCTGTCAAAACCATCAGTGGCGCCAAGCTCATTATTGAGAAATCAAATGATCAGGACCTGATTGAAAAAGCGGTCATGAGACTCGCTGACTCGGCAGAAGCCAAGAGAATCGTGGGCCAGACATGGCCGGAGCAAATTTGCAAACGTTTGGCGGGAAGAATTCCGAAAATTCGTAAATCCGTTTGGTTCAATCTGACCGATGTTCACGAAGATATCCGTCGCCACATGACGAGCGAACAAAAAGTGGCCTTTTTCGCAGGGTATGCTGTCAACAGCGGTGATGCAGAGCTTTTGACGGATGAGGAGATCGTGGCTGGCCTTAGCACCGGCACACTTCTTCGCGACTACGAAAGGCTTCAAAAAATCCCAACAAAGCTGCTCAAAACTGTGACTGGCGAAGCTCCGGAGGTTGAAGTTGAACTTCTTCGTCGTGGAGAGGCACAAGTGAAGACATTCGCTCAGGCCGCCGCTATTCTTTCTGATGAAGCCTCTTCTGAAAGCGCTATTAAAGTGGCCTCTGACTACATTGTCGCCAATCCCGAAACTGTCATGGAAGGAAGATGGATGTTCGACAAAATCAAAGGCGAAACCAGAACCGCAGTGGCGTCAGCTCTAATTAAGACAAAGGCCGGCATCCAATTCCTGGCGCGAGAAATGGAGCGCGAAGAATTTGCTCAGGTCGCTGCGGGATCAGATCCAGACTTCATTTTTGACGCACTTCGATCAGTGGGATACCTTCTTGAAATGATCGACAGTCCGGAATTCGTCAAGCGTCATGTTAAGGACATGGCGGACTGGCTAAGCGAGTCTACGATATCGACCTTTATCAACCACTCAGTCGCATATCATGAAACATTCTTCCCGCTTCTTACCAAGATGCCATTTGGCAAGATCTATTCTGTCATTCGCGAAATGAATGACTTTAGCATCAAAGGCTTTGTGGAGTTCTTGAAAGGTCCGGAATGGGAAGATCTCCGCAAATACTGTGTGATCAACCGACCTGGAGTCTTTTCATCTGAGCAGGTAAAAGAGGTCATCAGAGAAGCCTCTAGAACAAGTGCCCTAGAAATCGTTCAAGCGCACCCGGAGCTGCTAGATGACGTCTTGGGAGCCGTTCTTCTTAATGAAAGCGAATCCCAAGCCCTGGCCCTTGTTGAGGCTCAGGTTGATGGTTGGAAGATGCTGGTTCCGATCCTGCAAATGTCCAAAAGCACAAGATATGCACCGGTTAAAAACAAAGAGGCTCGTGTCGACTTCTTCAATGAAGTAATGCCAAGCGTGGACTATTACACTGCTCAGGAACTTATGAACGCTGATACCGAGCTGGATGAAGTAAGAGAAATGGCGAAGGAGCGCTTCAAGGCACTGAACGTTGAGATTGTTTTCAAGGGGACGTATAATGGTGAGCTTGAAACCGAACGTCCTGACTTGATGAAGGTGTTCCAGGTAGAAAGCGTTCACGGTTTGATCATGTCCTCTCACCTAAGATCTGTGATCACCCTTGCTCGCGACAAGCGCCGTCCAGAAAGTGTCCCTCTCTTGCTTCAAGCCAAAGAGGGTGAAATCTATGCCACTCTGGATGCCGAGTATGTTGAAAGGGAGATGATGCCGCAGGCAAAAATCAACAATCTCATCAAGGCCAAAAAGAAGGCTTTGGCTGAAACTCAAATCCCCGTGGTGGCCGAGAGGTCCTGGAGCATGGAAATTACAGCGCATGGAATGAAAAACACCATGAGCGAATTGCAGAAATCGCTAAAAGACGCTGGTTCTGACTATGGAGCAGAAGACTTTAAGGGGCGCCCTAAGCGTGGTCACATCAAAACACCCATGTTTGTGGGCGAAGACGGCGTCGAGGTAGTAGGCGCTCTTGGGAAGAGGATCCAAGAAGGGGGCCTTATCTCCAGTGCATCAATGACAATTGAGATACCGGAATTCAATAAGCTGCGCACCTCAAAAGAAGAAGAGCTTATCGAGTCAATCGAGACCTACTCTCATGTCATACGGGCTGCCCTTGGTTCCGGATACCGCAGAATCGCTCCTTCCCCTAAAGGAAGAGGTATCATTGTTGAGTTCAGCGGCTTTGAAGGTCTGGACCTTGGATCGTTCGCCAAGTTTATGGTGAATTTGGTAGACCAGATGGTTAAGTCAAAGGTTGGAGACTACCAGGTCGAAAAAGAGAAGATGCTTGAAATGATCGACGTTCTGGAGAAGGATCTGGACAGCTCCGGATTGGTTGAGAAGCAGGAATTGCTCGAGAGAATCAGCACCAGTAAAATCCTGTTCGCCGGGTAATCGAAAACCCCTCCCGAAAGGGAGGGGTTTTATTTTGCCGTACTTTTTGGAGAGCTTCCTCGTGAAGCTTTTGTTTTTTCTTTCGCTCTTTTACCGCCCGGTTCGTGGCCACTGAGGAGCGATCTTATTGCCATGGCAACATCAAATCTGGAGTATAGCCAGGCGCAAACAGGTATCGTTCCGAGAGCAAAGACTACGAATTCAATCATCGCGCAAATGACCGTCTTCGTGTTCTTCACATATTGCCCTGGCGGCAGATTCTACAGCCGCCGCAATAGTTATTGCCAAAAGCGCAAATGTCGCAAGGTCCATTAGTAACTCCCCGCTCTAGGAATTCGCTCGCTTCCGCGTTTATCTTCCTCTAGCTGTTTGTTGACGATATCTTGCTGAATAATCTTCTCTTGTTCGGCAGCGTCCTCCTTGCGCTTTTGCTCCTCCAGAATCATGGTTTGCTTATATGATTCCTGAGCCAGGTTCTCGTTTAGCTGGGTGTTCACCGCATCCTGCTTCAAAGCCAGTTCCTGCATTGCGGCCGGGCTTAGCGAGTCGCTGCACGAAACCGTTTCCTCTTTAACCGTGGCCGTCATTCCGGTTGAAACGATACGATTTCTGCCAAGATATTTCGACTCCAAGGTCCACAACTTCGCCTGCACGCCCTTGAATTTGGTCAAGGTCTTTTGAAGCTCGTCGATGTAGTAGGGGAGAAGAGACATGGCTTTCTTCTTATCCATTACGATCGTGGCGTTACATTGAGCAATCTGCTCTGTGAGCCGATTTCTGTCTTCCGGACTCTCTGGATCAAGACCTCTGCCGATACGAGCCGGGTTGCATTCATAAGAAAGAGATTTGAATTCTGTGGAAAATTTCGCCTTGCCCTCATCCGAATTGCGGACGTCGTATGCGTAGTCGATCACGTAGTTCATGTACTTGCCAGACCACTTTGAGCCGAATTTATAAAACAGTTCAGAATTCGCCTTAACGCTCCACACTTGGTACGGCTTATTGACAATCTCTTTCTTCGTTACGGCTTCACCTTTATCATCCAGAGCGCCGGTCTTAACTGTTGTTTCTTCGGTACGACGACGCTCGGAGTAGTCATAGGTAACTCCATCTGTCATCAAGTTGTCCGCCATTGTGTCGTATTCCTTGTAGTCCTTGAATTTTCTCAAGAATTTAGGCCCCATTTCCTTGATTCTGCCCATTAGGAAATTTACGTCCATTTCAAGGTTAGCCTTTTCTCTAAAGAGAGGGTCGAGCTCGTTTTCGTAAACTCTGTAGAAGTCCGTGTCCGTCTTTTTGCCGCCTGGGCAGGTCAACGCTTCCTTCAGCACTGCTCTTTCCTTTGAAAGCTTCGCCAGCTCACTGATCTGTTGGGCATTTTCTTGGCGTTCTCTTTCTTCGGTCTCTTTCTTTTCGCGCTTCTCGTTGTATTTCTTAACCTTCAGAGCGTAACGTCCAAGCTTGTCGGCTGTGTAAGCGGCATCCATTGATGCTGCCCGTCTTTGACCGCGGTTAAAGTCGTATTGAGAATTGGCCAGCCTCCACGTATCCCGTGTAAGCTTCAACTCTTCGTCCATGCCGGTTTTCATAATGGAGTTCAGCTTCTCTCCGCTCATAAGGATCGCTTCGGCTGTATCGGCGTTGCGAAGGATTGTCATGAAGTTACAGAGGTCCATCAGCGGGCTGCTTCTTTGGGTCATTCCAATAACAACAGCTGGAGGGCCAGCGACAGTCCACTGATTGATCTGAAAGGCATTGAGTACGCTTCCGACTTTGTTGATGTCCTGGCAGAACGACTGCGTGACCTTGAAGGGGCCAAGATCAACAGCGTTGGCATTCAATGAAATCAATAAGATAGGCATGATCAACCATTTCACGACAATTCCTCCAAGTACTGGTGATAAATAGACGGGAGGGGCGCTGTGGCCCCTTAGAGATTTTGCAGAACATACCTTTTATGAGATGTTGAAAAGCCCTGCATTTTGCTGGCAGCGATAATCTGCGCGCGCACATTTTGTAGCTCTGACTCTGAGATCCACCCTCCATCTTCGAGCTCCACAGATCCGAATTGAGAACAGATCTCCGACTTGCCAATCAAGGCGCAAACTTCAAATCCCTCAACGGAAAGCCCTTTCTCGGCGTTGCCGGAAATCACTGCCGCGAACCCTGAGGGGCTCATCTTGGGCTCGATGGTAAAGGTGATTTGCGCGCTTTCTGGCACAGCTAGGATTATTTGATTTCTCAATCTCTCGCTCAGTGACCTGGTCATGTCCGCCTTGATCTTGTGAAGAATGCCAGCAGACACAAGCGAGAGGGTAAATGCGACAGCAATTGAAATTACTGCAATCAGATGTGTTTTCGACCTCTTCACGCTCTTCTCCTTATTTTATGATAGTGATTCCGCTATAGGCCAAGGAAGCTACAGGCGGATCTCCCCAATAGTTCTTTTTCCCCATGATGATAACCGGAGTCATCGGGGTGAGCGTTTGGAGCAAATCCTTATCTTTAGCAAAGTGTTTGGAGAATACGGATACGGACACTTCTCTTGATCCTTCGATGACCTTTATAATTGCCCACGGCTGCCCTTTGTTTGGCCCCGATTTAACAAACAGAAGGCGCATTTCTTTAAAACACGCGATTGCGGAAAATTCTTCGCCGTCGCCGATTTCGTCGAAATCAGCCAATCTCTGAATTGGGGCGCTTCTCTTTTCCTCCCACTGAGGGATCTTTTCACGGAAGTACTCGTAGTAATTGAAACTGGAGATGTTTATCAGCTCGAGTTCATGGCGAAGCAAGCCGAGCGCGCCCTGGTTCTTCATGGCGTTTAAGTCAGCTTCCAAAGCCAACAAAGCCTTGGAGGGGCGCTTCTTTTGAGAAGAGAGAGCGACGCCGGCGGCCCGCTCCTCCGGAGTGCGAGGTTCAAGTCCGAACTGGAACGCAATATAGCGCTCGTAATACTCAAGCCTGGAGGCGTACTTCTGTGCAGTGGACAGCCCAGTCTTCATGAATGGGTCAAAGTACCCAGCAAAGATCAGATTCTTCATAGCGGTCTTATTTACTTTGATTGCCCTCTCGCCATCAGAGGCGTCGGCGCACTCAAGGAAGTCCTGGAAGCTCCTGAAAGGATACGCCTTCTCGATGCTCGATGCTGCCTCTTCACCGATCTTGGCGATTTCACTGATTGGCATGTACGCCTTACCGTCCTTTAGTACATACTTGTTACTGGACGCGTTCACTTGAGGGGGAGTAATTACGTCATTCCAGACAGGGTACAAATCCTGGAATTCGTCTTTACTCGCAAAGGAAAGGTAAGCCGTCATAAACTCTTGAGGGTAGTACGTTTTCAGCCACATGCTCGTGTAACCGGTGATCGCGTAACACATGGAGTGAGACTTGTTGAAACCGTAGTCCGCAAATGCCACAATCGTGTCCCAGATTTTTTCAATGGTTTGGCTCGGAACGCCGTTTTTGGCAGCACCCTTCTTAAACTTCTCCATATAGGATTCGATTTTGGCTTTATCCTTTTTGGAGATTGATTTGATCAGGTTGTAACCATCAGATCCCGACATTCCGCCGACATTGACGAATGTTTCCATGATCTGCTCTTGATAAACCATCAAGCCGTAGGTTCCCTTCAAGATTGGTTCCAGTAGCGGGTGATCAAAAGAAACCTCTTCTTCCCCGTTGAATCGACGAGTGAAAACATCGGTCAATCCAGAGTTCATCGGTCCAGGGCGGTAAAGGGCTGTGATGATGGACATAACCTCAACGGTTGTGATCGGCTTGTAGAGACGGGTCAGACCCTTTGTTGCTGTTGGCGTGTTGTACTGGAAAACGCCCTCTGTTTCTCCGGCATTAAATCTAGCCAGAACCTTTTGGTCTTGCAGGTTGATGCTTTTAAGGTCAAGGTCAAAGCCTCGGTTTTCCTTTATCAGCTTCAGACACTCGCGAAATACCTCAAGTGTAGTCAAGCCAAGGAAATCGAACTTGATAAGTCCGAGCGCCTCTACCGACTTCATTTCAGGTTGCGTGACGTAAAGCTTAGAAGCGTCGTCATAGTCCATGGGGCAAATATCAATAAGCGGAATGGGGGAGATCACCACACCGGAGGCGTGAATTCCGCGATTCTTGTTGTTCCCAATAATCTTTCTGATCGCCTCGTCAACGCGTGGAAACTCTTCAAAGAATTTCGCCAAAACCGGATTATCTTTTAGGCACGCTTCGTAGTACTGAATCTCGCTATCGAAGTCAGCTCGCTTATGAATATCAAAACCCTTGGAAAGGGTGTTAATCGCCTCTGGCTCAAGGGCGCGCTGATTCTTATGATCCCAATGGTCCGGCAGCAGTGCGCGAGAAACATCTTTTAAGGCACCCTTGGTCTTAAGTGCGGAATAGGTTCCAATCAGTCCAACGCGGTCACGCCCGAACTTCTCAATCAGGGCCTCCACCATCTTGTCTCGCCCAGAGCTGTCGTAATCAATATCCGGGAGAGATCCAAGGGCGGTATCGACCTTGCGCTTCGGCTCCTCATCAGTCATTCCTGTAACGAAAGCGACAGCTGAATGGCAGTCATTTTTATACTTCTTGCCGGACTTAATCATGGAGAGCATGTAATCAGCTTCGTTTGAGCGGCATTTGAGGTAGAACATTTCAAAGTCAAGCCAAGGCTTGATATTTGGCGTGATTCGTTCACTGATAAAGCGTGACTGGATTTCCTTTAAGGATTTTCGTTCAATCTGCACTTTGGCCTCCATTCATAGGATGAAGAGCGGAGGCCTGTTTCAATCTGGTACGCTAGTAGGATCCCGCTCGGGGGATTCTTGATGTTCCGCGCTTGTCCTCTTCAGATTGCTTGTTCACGATATTGCTCATGATATTTCTGTCAGCTTCTTTGCGGGCGCGTCTTTCGCGATTCTCTTCCAGAAGCTTGGTTCGTTTCATTTGGTTTTCTAGATACACCTGACGAAATTCTGCGCTTGCAGCCGCATCAAACGCTTTTAGTTTGTCCATTTCAGCCGGGGTTAGATCCTCTTTACAAACAATTGGGTCAGCCTGAACAATTGCTCGTCTTTGCTCAGGGGTGACGAACAAGGGTTGACGAAGCATTTCACTCTCTTTTGTGAGCATCTCAGCCTCAAGATTTGCCACTATCTCCAAATTCTTTCTGTATCCGGCCCAGTACTCATCGAACAGATTTATGGCGTACTTTCTGCTAAACTGTTTGTTCCTGTTCCTGTCTTTGCCTAGAGCTTGAGTAAGATTGCCCAGTGATTCCGCACGAAGAAGAGGGTCGTCCTTCCTGGCGGTGTCGTTAAGCTTTCGATCGTATCGAGCGATGGCTTCGGCTTGAGTAAGCATGCTGTCACCGTAGACCTTAAGGTCGTCTCTCCATGTGCGACTCCACTTCTCCAAGAATCCGTCAATGACTTCAGATTTCTTTTTTACAGAGAACGTTTGTATAGGGAAGTCTTTCTTTACCGGGACTTTGTCATACTCTCCCGTTTTCTTGTTCTCTTTCTTGATGTATGTAGTTTCAGAGATTGTCGTGTCCTTCGGAATGAGCTCAAAAGCGGTTTTATGAACAACCTTGAGCTCTTTGTGGTAGTCGCTCAACTTCTTCTCTCTGGCAAGTTGCGAACCGATGGCGCGAAGTTGATCGTAATAGTATTCCCGCAGGTCGTCCGCGTATTCGAACTGCTCCTGGAGCCTTTCCAGCTCTCTTTCGTATTTCCCCTTTAGCAGGGAATTCTCGCCAGTTTTGCAGGTAAGCTTTGAATGAAGCTTTGCACGCTGAGAAGCAAGCGTGCTTAGGCGGCTCATCATATCGCTGTTACGTTCGGCCTGAGAGGCAGTCTCTGTGGACATTGACGCCGTTTCTAAAGAAATACCTGTGGTTCGTCGATAAAACGCGCCGAACTTTCTCTTTTTTCGTCTCTTTACGGCTTCCGCCGCCGTGCCTTCCGCGCTGTTTGGGTCAACAGGTGAGTAGCTGTCAGAAAAAAGCATCGCATGAAGCGCCAGATAGCGCGCGGTGCGCTCCGCGGTCAGGTCGTTCAATTGAAGCTTCTGTTGAAGGTCTTTTAAGCGAGTGTGATATTGATCCATGGTCATCACCATGTCGCAAAAGTCGCCGATAGCTGTCTTCTTTTGTTCAAAGCCGATAACAGCCGGAACCGAGATGATTGGCTCGATGGAGTGGTAAAGACCAGACATAGATCGGCACTTCACAGCCATGTTGTGAATATCTTGATTCCCGCCGGGGAGATCGTTGAACAGATCCTCCCCTTTGGCGGGCAATGCTAAAGCCAAGACAATGGCAATTTTAAGCGCAAGCCGCATTACCAAAATACTCCTTAACCTCAGCCATGATTTCCGGACCAACGACCTCGACTGTGAATTCACGAGGAACAAGGCCCTGGGTCAGGACGGATTCCCACACTGGGCGCATCTCTTCATGGAGCTCCGGGAAAGCCTTTTCCAAATACTCTTTGGCCAACGTTTTAACTGGCACCTCTTCGCGCTCATGCACTCGCAAGTAGTCTTCAAAAGCTTCAAGCTTTGCGGCAACCCACGGCGAAAGGCGGAAAGATCTCACTTCAACGCCTTTCACGGCTTTTAGTGAATGAGACTGAAGGTCAAATCCTATCAAGACGGAATCAGCAAGATCCTCAAAGTTCTGAGATTTCATGGAAATAGTCTTGTCAAAGATTCTGATGCGAACGTGATACATGGTCGCCTCCTATGTAAGGCCATAAATGGCCTCGAGCAGAGTTGCCCCGATTGGCTCGTCACCAGCCGCTCACCATGAGGATGAAGGAACTTTTTGGTTCATACCGTAAAAGATATAAATCTCAATTTCATCCTCCGGATAAGGAGTTGTAAAACCTATGGCAAAAGTATTTGTACGTCTGACCCTGAATCCCGAAGCGATGGCGCCTGGCCTTGTGTCTCACGTAAAGCGTGTTAAGGACGACGGCGAAAAATCAAACAAGACTGAACGTTGGCAAATTTCTGTGTTTCACCCGTACACCAAAACGGTCTTGTGGCAGGAAGAACGAAAGTGCTCCTTATCTGAGGCAATTGCCCTTGGTGCGGAAAAGCGTATTGCCCTAAAAAGGGTCCATAAAGTCACATATCAGAAACAAACTCAAATCGCTCGTCCTAAACGCGGTTCACTGACGGTCTAACGATCGTCAGTCTATTTATAGACTTGAGGTGACTATGAAGTTTGGTAAGTTAAACAAACTTAAAGAGCAAGGGCAGGGAGCTGCCCTTGAAACCGTTTCCAAAGTGAAGTCGATACCGGACATCAAGGTTCTGGGCTTTACTGTCCGTTTCTGGTTCCTTTTCGTTTTCTTGTTCACGACTATCTCGACTTGGACTTACTACAGCGTTTTGCTTGGTGTTCGCCTTCAAGAATTCGGTCGTGCCGGAGACCTTCGCGGCGCTACGGTGACCATCACTGGAGTTTGTGAGCAAGACGGGATCCGAAGAGATCCGCTGTCGGAAGACCAGGTCAAGATTTCAGCTGTTGTTGGAACCAAGGTTCATGGAGTGATACGCGCAACACGTGAGGCCGTAGTTTGTGACTCCTCGCAGGTTTCAATCGAGCCCTTGCCGCTAAGCTATCTTCTTAAAACGAAAGAGCAGCCAATTGCGGTGCCGGCGATCGCCGCTTCTAAACCGAAGATTGAAAAGCCGTCCATCAAAGATGAGCTGAAAAATAAGATGGTTCGCTTTTCAGGCACTTGCACTGACGCTGCCGGCAAGGAAGAAAGCTATTCTGACCGAGTGATGGATATCACCGATGTTCGCGTTGAGTCCGAGGACTCGTACGTAATTCTGGGCGCCCTGAAGGGAACCGGGAAAGTGATCAATTGTCGCTCTGGGTACATCAGATCAACAGTGATTACCGAATACGTTCCTCCATCAGAAATTACTCAGGAGACGCTCAACTACAAAGGGAAAGTTGTCATCATCAACGGAACCTGTTTCCCGGCGTCTTACTACAGTCAGAACAACATCAAGAAGCTTCAGAGTGGTGACGATGTTCCATTGTTCGTGGATCTGGTTGACGCCCGCGTTAAGGTTCTGGAGCACAATCTCGTTGATGGCGAAGTCAGATACTTGAAAGGCGCGGCCTTGGACAAAGGTTTTACGATTGAATGTTCTAAAGAGCGATATTCGTTCGACGTTCGACCGTATGACCCAGGCACCATGACAATTCGCCCTGTTCAACCAAACCAAAATTCTGAAAAGTAAAAGAGGAGCTTTTATGCTTAAAGAAGAAACCAAAACCGCCCTTCAAGAGATCACGAAAAACAGCGCCAAAGCCGCTATGGACGACGTCAATGAGCTAAAAGGATCAACCAAGAACCCTTTTGTGCTCGTGGCTCTGTTTATCCTGGCTATCGCCGCCTATCAAATGTCAGCGCTTGTGGCAATCGCCCTTATCGCTCTGGCTGTTGTTTATCTGTTCAAAGCCAATGACCCAAAAAAGGTCGTGGGCACAATGGTTGACGCTGGCAAAGACGTCGGGGCAGCCGCTGCGGCCAAAGTGAAAAAGAAGAAAGATCAGCCTGCTCCTGCCCAATTGGCGCAGCAGGAAGTCGAACCGAAAGCAGAAAAAACTGAAACGAAAGAGTAATCTATGGAAACTCTGGAAAACACCGGTCTCGCAAAAAAGACAGAAGGGGAGCTTCGAGTAGAAGCTCTTGCTTATAGCTTTATGGCCATGATGTTCGTAATCGGTGCTTACTGCCTGATCTCAATTGGTAATAAGCTTCAGGACGAAACGATCCCTGTGGTCATCTGTCCCAAAACATACAACCTGGATTCTCCGGTGTTGCTGCCGGTTGTTCGCTCAGGCTCTATTGCTGAAAAGGATCGCTACGTAAAAGGATTCATCCGCAAGCTGGTGATCAATCAGTTCCCGCGAAACGCTGAGGACGCAAAAGAATTCTACACCTATGTTGCAAATCGCTCCAAAGGGTCATTCGGCAATCTGTATAAGAAGCTCTCCAAGAATGACAAGGCGGCGGCCAATTTGATCAGCAGTGGCTTTTACCTGTCCTTTTACCCGAAGGATTCCCAGAGCATCCGGGTGCGCGCAACGAGTGCGGGGAGCCAGTGGAGAGTTGAAATCGACGGGTACATGGTGAAGAAAATGGCTGAGGACGAGGTTCGTAAGGTCGTAACCCTCCAGTACACAGTCGAAAGCGGTGACGTCACCATCTCGAATCCAGAAGGTTTATACGTCACGGATTCCAACACTGAAGAGTACAAAGACTTTATCAGTGAACAGAAATAGTTCTTCATCCTTGATGTGGAGGTTCAGATGAAACTCGGTTTGATCATTGCAATTATCCTTTTTATGGTATGCGCCCAAGCCCAAAGCAGTGGCGGCGGGCCGTACTACAAGCTCGTCAAAAAGGACGTTGAGTTGAAGCTCGTTGGCAAGTCGTTGAGTGAAGCCGAGAAGGCTGAAATGGACCGTTTGGCCAAAGCTCTTGGTCCCCTCAAGGCTGCCCAGGTCACCAATCAAGTCATGAACGAAGTCTCTCAAAAGGCTATCCAGGACGTTATAGCGCCTCAGAGCCAGAGCTCAAACACCCCCTCTCCTCTTATGACCAAAGCTCCACAAAAGCAGCAGGAAGCTCCCCAAGAAGAGTTAAAGCAGCCTGTGACAGTGGTGATCAATCAGATCGGCCCTGGGGCAGCATCTACCGATCCAGTGAAACCCGAAGTCCAAGCTCCGCCAAAAGAGCCTGTTGACCAGGGACCGAAACCGATTCGTCCAAACATCAGTTCGGAGACTGAAAAAAAGCTATTGGCTCAGTACGCCAAAAACCATGTCGTTGACGGAGACAAAGCGGAGGTTGCTAAGACAGAGTTGGCCGAAAAAGAGGCGAAGCCCAACAAAAAGCTCAAATACAGTCCATCACCAACTGGTAAGGGACTGAAGAGACCCGGTATTCATGTTGAACGCGACTCTGCCAATATTGTTTCTATCACTGTCGGAGTTGAAGATGCAGTGACTTTGCAAATGTGCATCGCGCACGGCGTATCAATCCATTTTGACGAGTCCATAAAATCTAACATTCAAAGAGTGAATGCGGATGATGATAAGTACTTTCGTTTTGAAAAGTACGATAACAACCGCGGCGTTTATGTTCGTTTGGTTAAAGAAATCCCGAGCGGCGGGATGTGGGAGTCCGCTCTTCGCCTGATCAGAAAAGACGACGACAAGGCATATTTGGTAAATCTCGTCGGGGTGCCGTGCCCTGAAGGTTTGATCAGATTTCCAAAGGTTGTCTATCTGAAGAACAGAATGATTCGCACTGACCGTCTTGATGATAGGTTGAAGTTGTCTGACAACGAGATCCTTACGCCACAAGACACCATCATCATGATGTCAAAAGGTTACAAAGAGACTAACGAATTCAACGCAAGCGTGTACGACATGGTCGCCAGCGGCGGGGCCTCTGTAGTGAGTATGGGCGTGGAACTTGAGACCGGCCTTTCCCATGATGATTTTGAATTCAAGGTATTGGACTACTTCCAGGTACACCAGATTAAAACCACTTCGCGCTACCTCGACCTTCAGTCCCAGGTGATCACAAATCTGAGTAAAGAAGGGAAGAAGTACAAGCGGTTCAACCTCACTGTTTCCGTAAATAAGGATTACATCCTCAGAAAAAGATACCTTTGGCTGATGGTTTTAAATCACAAAACGAAGTCCTACGAGTACCGCATTATCGACCTGATTGAGTACTTCAAAGACCTCAAAGACCGTGAATTCGAACTGTAAAAGGCGGAGAATTGTATGAAGTTTTTCAAGTGGATCGCTTCGTTTAAGAAATGGTTGGCAAAAAGCAGTGACGGCGCCTTTGGCATGGTTACTGACGCCAATATGCGCCCTCGCGGAATCTCTAGACGCCATTACAAAGTCATCGGGTTGGTAATTGGTGGGATGTTCATTCTCGGCGTTATCCTGAACTCGTGCATGTCCGACAACTTCTTCAGCAATAGCATTGACGACTACGAAAAAGAGTTGCGAACTGATGATGGAATGAAGAGTCGTCCGATCGAGTCAGACAATATTTTCGATGTTGACCCTATCGGGACGATCAATAATCGCCACTGGAATGTCAGACCTGAGTCCTCTTCCTTCTCTGACCGAAGTCAAGCTCTCGACAAGGCCGCTTGCTTAGCTCTTTTGGAGAAGGTTCGTAATGGCGAAGAAATGAGCCTTGAAGAAACTACGAACGTTCGAACTTGCGTATCTGAGAACATCGCCGAACTCAGCCAGGACGATCTTGCCATCGCAAGCGCCTTGGTGGACCCCAATACCCCTGAAAGTGTTCGAGAAGAGCTTCGCAACCAATGGAGGAGCGGCCAAGTAGCCAAGACTCCTGAGGCCAAGCTTGTAAGTAAAGCTCACTCCCCTTCCACGGCATCTGACGTCGCCGAAAGCCTTGCTAAAGCAGGTATCGACATTGCGAAAATCGGGGCTTCTGGTGTTGGAAAGGTTGTTAGCAAAGCCCTTTCGGAGCCTGAAACAAAAAAAGCTATCGTTGCCGCCGATTCGGGAAAAAAGCTGTCAGCCGAACAGAAAGAAGCAATCAACGAAATAGTCCAGCAAATGGCCAAAGAGACCAAAAAGGAAGATGAGGGCTTCTCAATACCTTCATTTGGCGGATCGACATCTGGCGATGGCGGAATGGCTGAGATGAAAGAGTTGTCTGACCAGATCAAAGACAAAAAGCAGGCCTACGAAGAGGCAATTCGAGAACTGCAAGAGTACCAAGCCCAAGCCAAAGAAGCGGCCAAAGCGATGGCTCAGGGTAAGCGCCTGGATGAAGAGCAGGCGGCGGCCCTATCGCGCTCAATGGAAGCGCAGAAGAAGGCTGATGAGTTGGAAAAGGCCATCAAGGGAGACCAGGCTCGCCTTAAGGAATTAGCAGAAGAGATCAAGATGGCCCTTTCAGACATGAATCTGGTCACGGAAGAAATTAGTGACAGTGTGATCCTTCGCTACGGCGCTAATGAAAGAAGCAAGAGCCGTGGCAAGGGCGGGAAGAAGTCCGAAGCTATCAACCTGCCTCAGGTTGTTGAGCCACCAAAGGAAAACTTGGACAGATTGATCGCCGGCCCGTCCCTGGACTTAAAAAGACTGAGCTTTAACTCCAAGGAGCAAATGGACGTCTCCAAGCTTGTAATGAACAGCGGGGAGGGAAACACCCTTCGTCTATGCTCCACACAGAAATTTGCAGCTGCTCTTGACAGTGAAATTCTCGTCGCCTCCAACAATTCCCAACAGGTTCGTGTCAAGACTATTTCCGATATTCACGATTGCGTCTCCGGTAAGCTGGCAATCCCGGCAGGATCTGTTTTGATTGGTACAACCAGCGGGTTTAACGAAGAGACCGCTGTGATGGACCTGACGTTCTCCAAGACCAATGTTGGCGGAAAAACCAGGTACGAATTCACGATGAAGGTCGGCAGCGGCGATGGCTCGTTCGGCTTAAAGGGTAATCTGTACGACACCCGCGGAAGAAAGCTTCTGGCCGCCCTGGTTACGTCGTTTGTTGGCGGGGCCATTGAGCACCTGGAACAGAATCAGATCGCTCGTTACAACAACTCCACGAACCTGGGCACGGCACTTCTGGGTGTCGCCATGGGCGGAGCAGCTGACGTAGCCAAGAAAATCGCTAACATGTACGCCTCTGACCTGAATAATGCTCCAGTTATTTATCACGCTCCGAAAGGGACGCCGATAATTCTCTTCCCGGATGACCAGTAAGTAAAAACGCGGGGGCGCAAGCCCCCGTTTTCTTTTGCTCACTTTGAGACGCTCAAGTCAAACCTGGCCCGCAAAGAAGTCTCTTCATCCTTATTGTGGAAGTATGGGGTTAACGTAATGGGAAAAACTTTAGATAAAGCACTATATCCGAATTTCTCGGATGACTACCAAAGGGCGGTTCTTGCACTTATGCTGCAAGACAAGTCGTTTGCGCAGAAAGCCTTGTTTATATCCAGAATGTCCGTGAACGGGAAGACTCCCGTGATCTTTACCAATAATCACGTTCAATACATTTTCAGTATCGTCGTTGATTCCATGGACAAATACAAGGCTCTGCCAACACGCGGTCACATCGAAACTGTCATCAGCGAATCTCAGTTCGCGAACGAGAGCAAGCTGTTGGTTTCGTTCCTAGATTCTCTTTTGAATAGACAGATCGAGGATCGAGACTACTACGAAGAGACCTTTATCACTTATGTGAAGGATGCACTCTCTCTTGGAAGCATCCATGAATTGAAAAACAACTTGGACAAGATGCCCCCGAGCGAAGCTGTAAAACAGCTTGCTCGCATCAATATGACCTTGTCTGAGATTGATGATGAGCCTGATACTGAGCTCACGCTGGATAGCATTGTCGGCTATCTTAACGATCCGCGAAAGGTCGTTGAACGCATCCCCACAGGTATTCAAGACCTGGACAAGGAGTTAAACGGGGGCCTTCCAAAAGGCGGTTTGCACCTTGCTCTCGGTGACTCCAATGTCGGTAAAACACGCTTCATGATTGGCGTAATCGGCACCGCGGCCCTGACAAGAGGCAAGAAAGTCCTTCACCTCAATCTGGACGGACGAAATGATGAGCCCCTTGAACTCTACACCTCCAGCTTAAATGACATTGATACAAATCGGATCATCAACCGGGACCTTAACAGCACGGACTTGAAGGCCATTTCAAATACGCGCGAGCAATACGGCAAGAATCTTCTGATTAAAAACTTCGGAGACAAAACGGTTTTTGCTGAGGATCTCTGGGACTACTGCGAGCAGGTTCGCACCAGATTCCCTTTCGATGTCTTGATTATCGACTATATCGGGGTTTGCGGAACTCGTATCAAGACAAGTGATATTCGTGAGCGAAACATGATCACTCACAGGATGTTCAGAAACTTCGCCAAAAAGTTTGAAGTCAGCGTAGTTACCGCCACTCAGGCTACGCGAGACGCTCAGCAACGCATGATAGAGGCGAAAAACAAAGATGGCGGAGGCCGCCCGCTAATTCGTGGAACGGACATCGCTGAAGCTTACGAGATCTACCGTGTAGCTGAAACGTGCTTGACTCTCAATAGGACCGATGATGAGAAAAACCGCAACATGTTGCGTGTTCATGTGGCCAAACAGCGCCAGGGAAGAACTGGAAAGACTGTCGGTCTGTACACAAGATACGAAAGCTGCGTACTGAACACCGGAAACTACTTCGATCCAGACGTCAACGTGGATTTCGAGGAGGCGGACGGCGACAGTGCTGAGGCTAAGGGTATCAAGACAATCAAGGCGATTGAGAACACGAAGCGCGGAATCGAGAAAGTGATCGCCAAGATCGAGGTTGAGCTATCTCGCCGCATTTCTGAGACAATTGATAAAAAAGAGGCTAGTATCGACCCCGCTGAAAAGGAATCGCTGCACGCTACAATCCTTGGATTTAAGGAAAAGGGTCGAAGCGATGTCGAAAAGATCCAGTCCGATTTGAAGAGCGTTTACCCGAACCTGACGCCAGCTCTATTGGCCGCGGTACGGGAGCAAATCAAAGATCTGAAAGAGACCGGCGGCGACAAGGCCAAGCTCACAGAGCTTATGAGAGAAGAGAAGCTCATGTCCTACGCCCTTGGCGAGGCTAAGATTCTCAATCTTTTGGCGGCCTAAGAAAAACCCATAACCTGGCTGCCCCATCAGTCAGGACTCCATAAAGGCCCTCTCTTCCCCCATAGGAGAGGGTCTTCCCTTTTTGGGGCGGGCGAATGTAACCATTTCAAAATGATATACCGTTTATGTTTTATATCCCGTTTCTCTGATTTTCTGATATTATCTAGACTCACGCTGTGGAGGTTTTAATGGCGGTTCAAATAATTCCTACGCTTGGAAAAAAAGCTGGCTGGATCACAGATCTTCACGTTGTCGACTCCAATTTCGAAGTCCTTGAGAAGGTATTTACCTTTATGATCGAGAAGTTCAAAGGGGCCGGCGTAGACTTTATCGTCATCACTGGCGATATCTTCGACAAAAAGAACAACACCAAGGGGACTGAGTACTCATTCTTCTCGAGATGGCTCAAAAAGTTCCTGGAAATCGGTCCTGTCATAATGACCGTTGGTAACCACGACTATTGCATCGAGCACACTGTTCATACACTGGAAAGATACACCTACGTTCCAGGCGTTTACGTCGTTGATGAGCAGGCAATCATGGGAGATCATTTGTTTCTGTCTTTTTGCAGAAACGAGGCCAGATTTGACGCCCTGGTAGGCGAGGCCCTGGAAGTGTGCCCTGACCTGAAGTACCTTTGGGGACATTTTGATTGTGACGGCTTTGATTTGAGCGGAACCGGTAAAGAGGAGATTGGCCACTGGTCTGCCACAAATAAGTTTGCTGGCTTTTACGAGGTCAACTCTGGCCACTACCATAAGAGACAGGAAAAGAAAGTCAAATGGTCAGACTCCATCAAAGAGTCCAGGGAGCTCTCCGAAGGGCAAAAAGACTACACGACCGTCACCTATCTTGGCACCTCCTACACTGAAAGTCGCTCTGAGGCGAATCAGGAGAAGTTTATTGCCGTGGTTAACATGGAAACGTGTGAAAAGGAATTCATCAAGACCCCGTTCACACTCCACAAGAGAGTGAAGCTGAAACTTGAGGACGGTCTTCCTGAGGAGCTTCCAGAGGACGCGGATAGCGTGGATTACGCCTACGAAGTCACAATGAACAGCGACCAGCTCAAGAGTCTTACGCTGCCTCCTCACCTGGAGGGCCGGGTCATCCCTCGGACGGCTGAGGATTCATTGAAACGGCTTGATATTGACCTCTCCGAATCCACGGAAGCAATCCTGGAGAAGTACACGAATTACAAATGTGAGAGACTCTACGGCAAAGACGCCTCAAAGTGGCCTGTCGATGCCAAGGCCCTTGTGCGCAAGGGGCTGGCGTACGCTTCAAAGAGCCTCCAGAGCGAGACGGATCCCCAGGAGAGTGCGTAGCTTCATCCTTATTTGAGTGCCGGCTATTTATGGCTGGCTAAACAAGTGAGGGCAAATGAAAGAAAACGATCAACTTCAGACAATGCTCGAGATGCAGGATCGGCTCAATTCTGTCGTAAATCCTAATTGGAAGGACGCGGGATACAACTTCAATCTCGCGATAGCGGACGAGGGCATGGAACTCCTGAATCACTATGGGTGGAAATGGTGGAAGGGGTTTAAACCAGATGTTCCGCAGTGTCGTTTAGAGCTTGTGGACATCTTCCACTTTCTGCTGTCAAAAGCGATCTTACTCGATCAAAAGGGTGAAAAGCCCGGTGCAGCAAAGCTCCTTGAGAACGTTCTAACCGAGGATTTCCCGAAATCTGATGATCCTCAAGACGTCAGACGCGCCATCGTTAGAATGGTGAACCTGGCCACAGAATCTGCCATTCTCGAGTCGAACTTTCATGCCATGCTGGTCACCTTCCGCAAGCTTATGATCAGCTTTGACTTGGAGCTGTCCGAAATCTTTGAGCTCTACGTTCAAAAGAACGTCTTGAACTTATTTCGGCAAGCAAATGGATATAAGCTCGGGACCTACGTCAAAATCTGGTTTGATGGAAGAGAGGATAATGAGCATCTCGCAGAAATCTGCGACTCTGTAGACTTCAGCTCAACTGATTGCCAATCAGAAATCGAGCGCCAGCTTGCCGAGCGCTACGCAAAAAACATATCGTAAATCGTATGGCCTCCGTCTTCATCCTTAAGACGGAGGCTCAATGTTTCGTTCACCAGAAGAGGCAAAATTATGGGTAGTGATAGATTTCTCATATGTCGCATACAGAATCTATCATTCCAAAAACACAAAGCCTAAAAAAGACCTTTTCTTCGATTTGATCACGTCCTTCCTAGAGCCGTTTCGCGGGCACGAGTTGTGTTTGATCTTTGCGCTTGATGATGAATGGTTGGCCAAGAAGGCCGTCGATCCTCAATACAAGGCAAATCGTCAAAAACTCCCCATAAACCCAAAATCTGAATATCTTCCGTTTATCGGGATGTTCCCGAGCTATATTGCAAGAGCTTATGCGGAGGAGGCGGACGACGTAATTGCGACCATGGTTTATTCGAACAAAGGCGACAAAAAGATCGCCGTCATTACAACCGACTCGGACATGGGTCCTATGACCACTCATCCACACACCCTTCTGATCAATGCAAGAACCGGAGAACCGTTCGGGGCAAACGGGGAGCTCAATAAATTCAACGTAAAAGCGCCACTCATCTCTCTTTACAAAGCCGTATTCGGCGACCAGGGTGACAACGTCAAGGCTGTGGTAAAGGGCTTGAGAAGAGCCCACTATGAGGTTCTTATTTGTGGCTCACAAGGGGACGATAAGAGATTCTTGAAGCTCTTTATCGAAGAGCTTCGCTTGAAGCGCAAAATAAAGACTGACGCCGAGGAAGCGGAGTTGAGAAAGAGGTTTTATAAGAATCTTGAGCTTGTAATGTTAAAAAAGGACGTCAACGTCGAAATTGTTCCCGCCAGCCAGGAGCCTGATTTAGAAGAGGTTTACCCGCTATGGAAGTGATCAATTTCCCTTCTCGGGCCATTCGAGAACTGGATCCGCTGGAGCTGGTTGTTGTTATAGAGATCTGCCGCCAGCCATCTCCCTTTGATGTGAATGCGGCCGCAAAGTCCATCGGAAGCACCAGGCGAAAAGTGATACGCGTTCTAATGTCTTTGGTAAAGAAGCAGTGGGTTTTTTATCAAAGAGGAAAATCTTCTGAGGTCACCATCATTAAGGACACGACCAAAATGAGCATGGGCCGAATCCCGACAAAGGTTTTCCAGCACAGAAAACTCAAGGGGAGGCCGTCGCTACTGAAGCTCTATGCGTACCTCTATACAGTGAGCGTCGATGGGAAAGCTTCGTACAGAAATATTAGCTTGCGCGCCTCCACCGGAATCTCCCAAAGGGACGTCAGTCGAAATGTAAAAATCCTTGAAAAGGAAGGGTTCATAAAAACGGTTGATAAAAACAAGTGGGTCTACACCGTGGAGCTTTTACAAGGCCCGGCCCGATTGAGGGATATTCTTTTCAAATAGGTATATCATTTTGATACCGTAGTTAGTATTTCAACGTAATTTTATATATACTATTACAGGTATATATTTTGGAGGCGCCATGTCTGAAAATAAGCAAGATCAAAGGCCGCACAACGAGATGGTTGTTGAATACGTTCGCGCTGAGAACCTATACTCTTACCCATTTCTGGACCTCGTTGAAAAGCAGCTCAATCCCGATTCAGTTCAGGCAATCCTTGGCTACAACAAAGACGGGAAAACATCCAACGCCGCCGGCAAGTCGGGAATCTTTAAGATCGTCTACTACGCGATTACCGGGGAGGAGCTGAACGACGCCGCCCTTGATAAGATCACGTACGACAAAGTGCGCCCCAACAAGGGTATGAGTGAAGGGCACTGTGTTGAAATTGGCTTGCGCTGCGGGCCTCGCAAGTTCGTCATTCGCCGCATGAGGGGTTACACACCTTCTCACACGTCCATTTTTAACGACCATGCCGTGGCGCTGCCCAAGAAAAGAAACAATACTCTTACCGCTTTCTGGGTGGACGGAGAGCAGATTAAGGCAGAAAGCGAAACGAAGCTGAAAAGGCTTATTCTGGAAACGCTGAAAGTAAACCCTGAGATCTTCAAGATTGCTGCTCTCATTAAGCAGAACGCTGGTTCGCCCTTCTTGCAAGCCAAAGACTCCGAAAAAAAAGAGGTTTTGGCTCGTATCATCGGTCTTGGTGAGTATGACGATTACTGGGAATCAGCAAAAAAGGATCGCTCCGACCTTGAGAACAAAATCTCCATCCTTGAGACGCGCGTAAAAGAGCGCGAACGCTTGATTGAGAAACTCTCAACATCTGACATCAACGAGCTAAAGAGAAAGCAGGCTGAGTACCATCAGAAGAAAGCCGAAAGTCTCGCCAAATACCGGGCTGAGTATTCGGAGCTTAGCGCCAAGATCAAAGCCGTTGAGGCCAGCGCTCCGAAATTGACCGACACTTCTGAATCCGTGGCCAAAATCGAAGGCCTTCGAGCAAAGCTTGAATCGTGCGCGGCCAAAATCGCCGCCCTGGAAAAAGGTTCTGTGGACCGGGAGTCGGAACTCAATCGCGAGAAAGTCGAGCTGACGAACGGACTTAAGGGTTCCGCGTCACAAAAAGCCTCCATTGAAGCGACGCTAAAAGAGCTGCAAAAGACTCTCGCTACACTATCTCCATACGAAAGCAAGTTAAGGGAAGCCGAAGAGAACCCTTTGTACGCGATGGAAGTGGCACCCGACCTTGATAGTCGAGTGACAGGGTTGCGCAGCCAGCGTTCAGAAATGGAGAAAAGTCTTTCAGCAAAAGAGCAAACCATCAAGGATGACCGAGAAACCCTAGAGGACCTTGTTCACTCGATGGACTGCCCTACGTGTAAGCGCCCGTGGGACGAGCAAACTCTTGCTGAAAAGCGAGAAAGAATCTCTAGAATTGAAGGGCGTATCAACGCGGCGACTGAGACCGTCGCTGAACTAAAGCAATCCATTTCAAAGATTGATGATCTTTGGGCAGTTGCTCAAAAGGAATTGCAAGCAAGGGATCACAAGGCGGCAACAGAGCAGATCCGCAAAAAGGTGGAAGAGGCGTCAGTAAAAGCCGGTGAGCTCGAGACAAACAAGCAGGCTCTCAACGAGGCGACAGAGGCCATTTCCAGATACGAAAGTCTAATTGTCGCCATTGACGCGAAGATTGCCGAAGAAAAGTCCTCTAGATCCTTGGCCACAAAAGAGTTAAGAGATGAAGAGAGTGTCGTCCGGGCGCAGCTCACTGAGGCTGAGAAAGAACTGTCTACCATCATTGAGAAGAACAGGTCTGTGGAGGAGTCTGCCAGATCACTTCAAGCGCTTAAAGAGGCACTGAATTCTGTGACAAAGCTCGGCCAAGAGCTAAAGGACGAAAAGGACCAATATGTCGACCTTCTTGAAGCCAAGGAAGTCGAGATCCGCGAAGCTAAAGATGGAGTCTTGGAGCTGAACAATCGCATTGCGGAAACCAAGGCGAGCCTCGCTGACGTTAACTTCTGGGTTGAGGCATACAGTCCTACAGGAATCAGATCATTCCTGACCGAAGACTCTCTTGGAATACTGAACGAGGTCACAAACGTCATTTTGGACAAAGTGTATTTCGGCATCCTTAGGGTCAAGTTTGAACCAAGTTCAGAATCTGCAAAGGGCGTCGTTACCAACAAGATATCGACTCACTATTTCCGCGACGGGATCCAAACGGAAGAGTCTCTAATATCTGGGGGAGAACTTCGAAGGGTGGAATATGCTGTCAATCTAGCCATCGCCAAGATTGCTGAGATGTTCATGCCGGTCAAGTTCCGCACAAAGTGGATGGATGAGCCGTTCTCCGGCATGGATGGGGAGGCTGAGGTTCTTTGTCTCCAAGCATTGAGAGAAATCTCAAATGAGACAGGCACAGGGTTTCAGATCATCAGTCACAACGGCGTTTTCCAATCCATGTGCTCCTCTACCTTGTCTGTACAAAAGATAAAAGGGGCGTCGCAAATTCTTTCAGATGAGACTGCCGAAGGACTGGCGACTAAGGCTCGAGCTATTTAATGGCGTGCTCAAGCTGTTGGTGTTCATGACTTTAAACTTCTACTCCCTGGCGCAAACTAATCAAGGCGCCAGGGAAGCCTCTTTGAGTGATCTTGGGAGCGCTCTTGCCGCCCAATGTCGGTTGCAGCCTGACCAGGATATTTGCAGAGCCTTATACGCGACAGAGGCTGCCATTGCCGCAATATCCAAAGACTATCTGGAGTGCGGTGAATATCGTTGCTACCTTCTTCAAGGCGCCATACTCCCCCTCGGACACAAATACGACCTCCCCATCAATCAAGATTTCAAGCTCCGCTTTACTCGCGACAAAGCCGCACTCATTTACGAGTGCCGCTTTTAATATACCTTAAAAGGTATTACGAGACCTCCCTTCATCCTTATAGTGTTAGCGCCAAGGACAACGGTGTCTATTTATGTGGTGTGAGGAAAGGTGCCGATATGCTTGATAAATTTAAAAATGGAAAGCTGGCAAAAAAGGCTCTTTTGGTCGTTCTTGTCGTCTACCTTCTGCTTCTGATGGGGTACTTGGCAAAAGACGTCCTGGATTCGCCTTCAAAATCAATTCTCGGCCTCGCTATCGGCGGCGTTTTGTACTTCGTCTATACCCACAGAAAGAAGCGCGCAGAAAAGAAACTGGCGAGCGAAACTATGTCGAGTGATCTTAAAAAGAGCAAGGAGCAAAAATGAATACCGTATTGGCCGGCGAAACGGCGAAATACCACAGGCAGTACAAGCTCTTCAAGTGGAGCATGCTGGCAGCTATCGCGGTTGCCTTTTTGATGTTCTCTCGGGAGATGGTAGTAAACGCGTGGCTTGCAAAAAAGAACAATGTGTCGTGCGTTCCAGCTACAGTGACATACGGGCTCCCGTTTGCTTACTACCAATCCGCAGCTCATCCGGTCCAGAACGATGCCGAGATCAAGGCCTTTATTGAGAAGTATGTTCGTCTGACCAAAAACCAATCCGCCGTTGACTACCATCAACCAACAAGAAAAGCCCGATACAGCAGTGTCGGTCTTTCCAAGAATCTGTGGGAAGCAATTGAGCTGTCCGAGGGTGTGGAGAAAAAGTGGAATGAGAAACAATACTATCTGTCCAGCGACACCTTCCGCTTCCTAAAGGAAAAGAACGTCGGGTGGATCTTCAACATCGACACGATTCTTGTCGAAGGAATTGCTGATGCGGGCGCTGCGCGCGTGACAGTTCGTGGTGAATACCAGATCACCTACGATCACGCTAAAGTAGAGGTTCCACACACCCTATACGGCTACAAAGAGATCATCTACATGGTCATTATCGGATCACCAACGACCGATGACGACGGCAATTTCTACAATCGGACTGGCTATTTTGTGATCGACTCCTTTGAGAGAGACCTTTCCCCAATCGAGAGAAAGATCTTAAATAATCAGAACGCATCTTTCTATCTGGAAAACCACAGACAAGACCGGGCCGGAGATAAATAATGAACACGATTTCAAGAACTCCTTCTGACTATCCTGTTGATGAAACAGCAATCTACGAAGCGTCTTCGCTTTATCAGCCCCTTCCTCGCCAAGATGGTGAGTGGTTTATCACTCACCGAGACGGGGGTATCTCTCGCATTATCGAGATCACTGGAATAAACGACACGGCCTTCGACGAAGGTGATTACACGAGCGTCAACAACTCGATTTCTTCAGCCATCGAGGCGATCGCTAATACGGATGTGACGGTTCAGTTCGTGTGCCTGCGTGACAAGATGAAGATCGAGGCTAGTGCCGATGGCTTGCCAAAGTACCTGGCAGTACGTATTGAGAACGTTAAAAAACGAGCTGAATCCGACACCTTGTTTGTGAATCGGTACTTCATTTCCGTCTACGCTCCGGGCGTTAAATCCTCATTCAAAGAAACTGTGCGCAGCTACATCAACCTTTTCAGAGGTAAGGCTGAGCAACAGGATATTGAGACCTTCAGAAAGAAGTCTGGCGACATCCTGGAGCGATCCAAGGAGGTTTATGAAATTTCTGAGGGCATCTCAATCACGCTTGGTCGTATCGGATTTGGCACGCGCAAGATGACTTCGGCTGACGACTGTTACGATGTAATGCGCCTCTTTTATCGCCCAAATGCAAGTAAGTTCGAGAAGCGCCCGGTTATCAGTCCGGCTGATGGCGACGTTCGTCAGCAGCTTATGGTTGGTCCTCGCGCGGAACAAACCCACCAAGACTTCATCTTGGACGACTACTACCACAAGGTCTATACGCTGGACCGCCCACCCAAGAACGTTCTTTTCGGCGATACCGTCAAAACGTTCACTAACATTCCTTATGAATACATCTACTGCGTCTGCTTCCGAGTCATGACTCACGAAGAGGCCGTAAAGGTGTTCCGTCGCAAGCTTCGCGACAGAAAGATCATGAACGAGGCTCACAACAAGGGGACCGGAACTCCTGACAAAACCGTAGAGAAGGAAGTCGAGAAGGTCGACGGGGCATTTGAACAGTTCGCTGTTGATGGCGGTAAGGCCGTCGAGTGCTCTGTAAACTTCTGTTTGCGCGTCCCACTTGAGCGCGTGGCAAGAGAGCTTCGCCAAAGAGGTATATCTTTCGACGAATGGAAGAGGGTCATTGATGTATCCCTAAAGCGCGAACACCTGGATAAGTTCGGGGGGTCTTCCTGGGGGTCCGAGCCTTACACCCAGTGGTTCGTATTCAACAAGATGGTTCCAGGAATGGCTGAGATGAGAACCAATGTTCTTAAGCCATCGGTGCTTTTGGCAGGCAATATCCCGTACTTCTGGAATCTCGGCATCCCAATGAACAACATTGAGCACAATGGGGTAAATCATTTTTTCGATGACCAGGGTGGGATCATTCCATTTGATATTATGGACCGCACCCTGTCTGCCTGGAACTGGAATATCACTGGCGACACCGGTTCCGGTAAATCCGTAATCGTTCAAACCATCATGGCGATGCAGTACGCCGGCCTTCGCAACAAGAAGCCTCCGGTTATCCGTATCATGGACGTGGGTGGCGATCGCGGCTCCTATGCCAAACTTATCAAGCTAAGCGGTGGAGAGCTGATCAATCTTTCCCGACCTAAAAAACCAAGCATTCCCCTCTTTGACTTGAACGCGAACACTTCGCTTCCAAAACCAAAGAAGGTTCAGGAGCTTTCAAAATTCCTGCGGGAAAAAGGGGTTCCCGGCGACGACGATCTGATGAGTCAGAAAATCGTGCAGTTCTACCTCAACATCCTGAATGATGGTTTGAATAATCTTACTGAGCGCCAGTACGCGGACCTTTTTGAATCCACTATGGATCACAAATATAACCCGGAGTGGAGAGACATCCTTACACTGAAAGCGGGGGAAGTTCAACCGACCGACTCAGCTGTTAGTATGTTGATGGCAATCATTCTGGCAATGGCCTCAAATGATGTCACCACTATGGATGCCGCGCAGACGTTTGAGGTGGCTCAAATTCGCGATTTGATTCTTTCCGTGTACAACATGGTCGATGGTCGATACCCAACAATGACTGACCTTTGCAACACATTGAAGAAGCTGGGCGAATCAAGTGGCGGAGATAACGACGCCAACGTCCTTTATCTGAAATTGAAGGCGTGGACGCGCACCGGCCCATTCCCTATGTTCGATCTTCCTCTTGATGTGAATCTCAACAACGACACGATTGTTGTGGATTTCAAGGGGGTTGATTCGAACCCGACCCTTCGTTACATCTACCTTCTACTGTTCAATAACTTGTTCTCAAATCACATGTACTTCGTGCAAGGCCGAGTGAAAATGATCATCCGAGACGAGTGCCACAAGTTCTTGGCGGATCCGTTCTCTCAAAAGTTCGTCGAAGAGGACATGCGTACGGCTCGAAAATCTGGGTTTGCCACTCTGACAATCAGCCAGTTTGTCACCGACTTTGAGCACATGCCGGGGATTCTTGGTAACACTCAAGCATTTGTGATCGGGCGAATCCCGGACAAGGAGATTTTTGAAAGAATTGCCTCAAGACTAAGATTCCCTCCGAAAATCAGGGCGTTGTATGAGCACCCTGATAACGTCGGTAACATCAAGGACCGCGACGGGAACACACTGTTCTCGAGATTCTTGGTAAAAATGGGACAGAGGTACTTTGTTCTAAACAACATCCTTCACCCGGTTGAGTACTTTGTTTTCTCGTCATCTGAGTCAGATAACTTGATGATTGACTACTACACGAAGATCACTCGCCAGATGAGTTTGGAAGACGCGATCTATCACATCGCTGATGGCAAGCATATTGGAGACACCGGGCTTGCCGACTACATGGATGATTGCGGGCAGAAGGTGATTGCGGACAAGATCCGAAAGGTGAGAGCTGCGTAAGCAAAAACCCCTCTGAAAAGAGGGGTTTATTTTTGTCCCAATACCTATACCGTAAGTATAATTTTGAGATCTTTTTCAAACCAGGGCGGGTCAGTGGTTCAGTTATTCGCCGAAAGGTACATGGGCTATTTACCGGCGCTCAACAAGCCGAACTACAACACGTTTCTGCCGGCCATAACGGTCCTTACTCGTTCTACGATGTCTTCCCCCCTTGAGCCAAAGAGTTCTGCGAACTGCCGCAGTTCATTGATGTCGGCTTCTCCGCTTTTTACATAGGCGTTGACCGCCTCGCGGGTCGCGTTCCCCGCTCCGTTCGCTTCGACTGCTATTACCTCAAAAAGTGCGCGATGAATTGAGTACCCCTTCAAATCAACGCCATTGACAGAAATGTCGGTGACGCCAACCATTTTCCTGGAGCGGTGAAACTCGATCAATTCATTGCCTTCGCGATAGCCCGACTCATTTGGAACGTCCAAGTGAACTTTGTCGACGTACTCCTGAGACAGTCCATAATGTTGAAGGATCGAAAGATTGGAGACAACAGCGTCCGGGCAAAACTTTGCGATCATCACGAAAGTGTTCCTTGGTTCAGAGAGATCTGGAGTTGAGTAGTATCCCCGGATGACTTTATTGATCTCGCCCGCCTCGAAAGCGCGCTTCACGGCCATTCGATTGCCGTAGATTTTTTCCAGCTCTGAGGTTGCATAAACGCCTGATTCAAGTCTTTTTGCCATATTGTCCTCTGTTACTATTCTTGCACAAGAATCATCTCTGTGCAAGTTTTGTAACATCCATAAGAAAAACGTTAACGATTTCAATTAGTTCTGAAATGGTTCTGGGGAGGGTTTTGGCCCCTTTATTTGCTTTGTACCCTAAATATTTCGAATATTCGGATTCCAGATCGTCAGCGATGGACTGGTCCAATTTCAGATCAATACCCCTGGCTCTTGCCAATTCAACCAGAACCAGCGGGCGGATTTCGGTCCCAGATTCGGCGATCCTGAACAGGTCATCGTAGTCTTTCATGCGAGTGTTTCCGCCCTTAAAGCGATGGCACGCTGACACTTTATCGAGGATGATGTTTTCCATAGATGCGGCCTTAATTTCCTTCGTGATCATTCTCACCAGGGCCGTATGGGTTGGCACCGCGAAGACGACGTCGATGCCAAACTTGTTCACCGCCCCATCTTCGGTCTTGAAAGCGATTTGCAGTGCCGCGCCGATTTTCCCGTTCTGTCTGATCTCTTCTGCTTGAGCGATTTTGAAAGTCACGCCGTCCACTCTCAAATTCTCAATGGTCTCAATCACTTGGGAAATCTCCATTTCCACATCTGTTGCCAAGTCCAGATCGGTAGTAGGTCTTTCGCTTTTTATGTAGTGCCAGAGAAGGTTCCCGCCCTTGAAGACAAAATCTTGGGACTGCTCATTTAACGCCTCTAGAAAGAGCAGCATTACATAGCGGTTCTTTGCCATGTTGCCGTGAGATCCTGTATCTCTTTTCCATTGTTCGTAACGTTTTGAAAATGACATTTACACCTCTCAGGGAGTAAATGGCCACGCGCCACCAGACGCAGAAAAAAGGAAACCGGAAGCTTTCACTTCCGGTTTCAGAGGAATGATGGAAGGCTGGCCCCTATTGGCAACTCTCACAAGCCCCTGGATTCTCGAGGGAGCACACTACCGCCTTATTTGCCTGCTCCTTGGTGACGTTCTCCAGGGTCGTTTTTGCAATGCTGGACGCCGGACGAGAACGGAGATAGTAGGTTGTCTTAATCCCTTTTTCCCAGGCGTACATGTACATAGACGACAGCTTCCCAATATTTGGCGAGGCCATGAACAAGTTCAGTGATTGCGATTGGTCAATGAATGGCCCGCGGCCAGCAGCCAAGTCGATCAACGCTTTCTGAGGGATTTCCCAGACGTTTCTGTAAAGATGGCGGATCTGAACGGGAATCTCTGAAATTTCCTGAATAGAGCCGTCGTGAGCCTTGATTTTCGCCCGCACTTCGTCGTTCCACAGATTGTTTTTCTTAAGGTCTTCCACGAGGTAGCGGTTGACCTGGAAAAACTCCCCGGACAACGTTTCACGCTTGAAAAGATTCGATACTTGCGGCTCGATACACTCGTAGCAACCCGTGATTGAGGCAATAGTTGCTGTAGGGGCGATCGCAATCAGGAGCGAGTTTCTCAGACCGTGTTTGCGAATCTTTTCCCTAACTTCTGCCCAGCCTTCTTCGTTGGTCACAGAAGCTCCCTTCCAAAGATCCATTTGCAAGACACCTTGGGATGTGCGGGAATTATTGTATTCAGGGAACGGCCCATGCTCTTTGGCCAAGTCGGCGCTGGCGCTGAGGGCGTTCAGGTACACTTCTTCGCTGATTCGATTTGACAAATTGAGAGCCTCAACACTGTCAAAAGGAAGTTTTAGCTGGAAGAACACATCCTGAAGACCCATGATGCCAAGACCAACTGGGCGCCACTTGTTGTTAGATCGAGAAGCCTCTTCCACCGGATAGAAGTTTCGGTCGATGACATTATTGAGCATGCGAACGGCAGTCTTGACGCTTTTTGCAAGCTTGTTGAAATCAACCTGGCCGTTTTTCACATGTCTTGCCAAGTTGATGGAAGTCAGGTTGCACACCGCCACGTTGTCCTTGTCCGTAACCTCTAAGATTTCAGTGCAGAGATTCGAAAGGTGAACCACGTTGCCTGGCACAAGCGTTTGATTGCACTTCTGATTTGAAGAGTCCTTAAAGCACATCCAGCCGTTGCCAGTCTGAGCCAACGTTCTCATCATTCTGGCGTAAAGGTCGCGGGCTTTAACCTTCTTCTCAACCTTTCCGGACAGCTCGGCGGCCAGGTACGCCTTCTCGAACTCTTCGCCGAAGAGGTCCGTCAGTTCTGGGAAGTTTTTTGGATCCAGAAGAGACCATTCTTTATCATCACGAACACGCGCCATGAAGAGGTCTGGAACCCAATTGGCAATATTCAGATTGTGGGTGCGCTGTTCGTGGTCTCCAGTATTGTCGCGAAGCTCAAGGAAAGATTCGATGTCAGCGTGCCACGTCTCAAGGTAGGCGCAGGCCGCACCTTTTCTTTTGCCGCCTTGATTGACTGCTCCAACTGTGGAATCAAGGATCTTCAACCAAGGAACAAGTCCGTTCGACTTGCCGTTAGTTCCTTTAATCAGAGAGCCTCTCGCGCGAACTCGGTGCCAGGCAATTCCAATACCGCCGGCCCATTTAGACAGAAGAGCGACCTTGTTGTACGAAGCGAAAATATCTTCGATGCTGTCCTGCGGGGAATCCACAAGATAGCAAGACGACATTTGCTCGTGTCGCGTGCCAGAGTTAAAAAGCGTAGGTGTAGAGGCCATGAAATCCATGGAGGATAGTCCCTCGTAGAAACTGATGGCTTCTTTAACGGAGGTTGCGACCCCGCAGGCAACGCGCATCAGGAAGTATTGAGGAGTTTCGATCACAAGGCGTGTTTTTGGGTGTTTCAAGAGATAGCGATCATACACCGTCTTGATCCCCGTGAAGTCAAAAAGAAGGTCGTTGTTTTCGTTGATTGCGCCCAGGAGCTTAACGCTGTTTTCACTGACAAACTCCAGCGTTCGATCTGAGAGCAATCCGACCTCGTGAGCCTTTTTGATGGAATCGACAAACGAATTTATTCCCTGGTTCTTGACCTCTTTATCAATAACAGAGACCTGAAGCCTTGCTGCCAGCTTTGTGTAATCCGGATCCACAAAGCCAAGAAGGGACGCTTCCCGGATAGCCAGGTCGTCGATCTTTGAAGTTGTCATGCCGTCATAAATACCGGCGATAACCTTCGACCCGACCATGACGGGGTCAACATTAAGATCTTTTTTTGCAAGCTTTTCGATACGTTGAACAATTTTTTCGACCTTTGCCGCCTCAAAGGAGCCGTTTCTTTTTTGAACTTTCACTGATTAGTCCTCCACTTATTGGATGAAAGAGCCCGCCGGATGGAGCGGGCAGATATTCACTAAATGGCCAAAGACGATTTCATCCCATAGACGATATGCTGAAAGTGAGACCTGTTTGCTTTAGCGCGGCCCCGCGCTCTCTTCGCGGCTATTTACAATGCGGAGGATGAATGAAATTTATCTCAATTGACCTTGAAATGAATCAGCCGAGCGGCAAGGTGATCGAAATCGGGGCCGTGATCATGGACACAAAGACGATGTCGATTGTTGATACATTTCAAGTTTACGTGAATCCAGGTGAACCCATCTCACAAGAGATCACTGACTTGACTGGAATTACAGATTGCAAAGTGCGAAACGGAGTTTCCGCGCTGGAGGGCTACAATCTTTTGATGGACTTTCATAAACGGTCCAATGCTTTTGTGAACCCGGTCGTGTGGGGCTCTGGCGAATCGAATGACTCGCTGATCCTCTATAAGCAGGCCCAGCCGGGGAGCCAGAATGGCTTTGGTTATCGCGTAATGGATTGCAAAACTGTTTATCAGGCCCTGGCCGCCTCCAGAAACTTGAGATTGTGCTGCGGTTTGCAGACGGCCGCTAAAAAAATTGGCATTGGGTGGGACGAAACGCACGGGCCGCCGCATCGCGCTTTAGCAGACGCTTATAACACGGCTCGAGTTTGGATTGAGTTAGTGATGAGACAGAAAAGAGGGGGATAACCCCCTCTTCCTTTTTACGCCGCCATGGAGTTGTAAGGCTTCGTCAGCTCAGCTGCGCCAACCAGGGACAGCCCCATTTCCTGCAAACAGTTCTCGACAACCGTCTTGATCACTTCTTGACAGCTTTCGTCGAGAGTGAACGTTGGCAGAATATCCACTTTCGCAAGTTTCCCTTGGGCATACCGAGCCAAAAGAGCTTTACCTTGAGAAGTGGACACCGCCACTCCGCCAACAGTTGCTTGAGACTGCTTCAGGTCAGCCTCCATTTTGATCAAGTTGTTTTTGATCTGTCTGCGAATCAGATCGAACCCAACAATCTCGAACTCGGTCAAAGCCTGAAGGCCTTCGACAAGTCTTTCATCAGTGTAACCAGGAGTTTTCGCTGGCCGGCGTTTATTAACGATTTCAAGAAGCTCTTTACGAGTTTTTAGAAATACCGCACCTGTGTCGTGACTGACTACCAATTCCTTTCCTTCTATCATGGGGACCCCTTGCTACGACTTTTTCGTAGCGATCGTTCGAAGGATAAATAGCCAGTCGCCAATGATATGAAGCCATAATGGTTTATATTGGAGATGATAGAACAAAGCCGGCGGCGTTACGATGGCCGCCCCCTCCAAATCTGGAAGCAATCGCCTCAACATCCGCTCGATCGCTATGCGACCTGAGGGAATACTTCCATTTCCCGTCGCCTCGCTGGTAAAACACGATCGCAAACGGCGCATCCGGGAAAATATCAAGAAGACGATTTCCGACTTCAGAGGCGAGAATTTGGGATGACACCATAGGCACCTGAGAGTGGCCAAGAATATCCACTACCATTGCGCACGCGCAGATCTGCTTGATGAGTTTTTCTTGATACTGAAGGATGGCGCGCCCTTGTTTTCGAGCCTGCTCTGCGCCCTCCATGACTGTCTTATCCCAAACATTGAAATTGAGGTCCAGGGTGTCGAGATAGGCGCAGATTTCCCTGGTCCCTTCTAGCGAGAATCGCCAAAGATCTCTATCCTCCACAGCCTTTAAGACCGGCGGGCAATCAGAGCCGGGGTGAAAGTAATCCCAGGCCATGCCGGCTCCGCTTTTGTTCATAGATAGCTGCACGAACGGTAAGTCCGCCGATTCCTTCGCTGTTGTAATGTGATGATCAAGAACGGTTACCGATCGAGATTTCTTGTGTATCTCAATGAGCACATCCCTGGAGAAGCAATAGTCCAGCACAAAGACGTCTCTGCCTTCCTCGACAACTGCCATACCTCTTTGGTCCAAATGAATCGGGCGATATTCAGCATCGTCACCAAACTTCTTCCAGGCGCAATATGCAGCACCAAATCCATCAGTACAGGGATAGTGATAGAGAACCAAGGGTTTCACAAAATCTCCTCCATTTCCTAAATTGTGCGCGAGTCCGGAAAAAATTTCATTGAAATACTTCCGTCGTATCATGTTGATACCGTTTTTGGTATATTATTTTGTCTTCGGGATATTCGTGCAATAATTGACCAGTCAGCCGTCTTTCTTTTGTCAGGAGGCTTTATGAGAATCGAAATTCAGAAAAAAGCAGACCTCGTCTCCGTTCTCGGCGAGAAACTCGCGACCGCCCTCATCAAGAGTTTCAGAGGCGATAGCAATTTGGTAAAGCGTCTTCCAAGGGTCGTTCATATCGTAAATTCAAAACCGTCCTTTGCCGTGAACGACAATGGCAGCTTGACTGCCTACCGCGCCAACCTGAACACACTAGAAATCGAAGATTCGCACTATTGCGGCTCAGGCGACAGCACCTTGAATAACCTCGAGGCCCAATTGTCTGTCGGCGGAGTCCCTCAACGCGGAAATATTGTGATGTTCTGTGAAACGTACTGGAACGGACGAAACCACAGCTGGACCCTGACTGTCGTGGCGCACCCAGAAGACGTAATACAGCAAATCACCGCGTAAACTGAGAGGTCAAAATGTCATTGCCAGAAGACAAAACGCTTTCTGAAAGAATATCCGAAGCGCTTAAAAATTTTGAGGGAATTTTTTCCTTGGAGACTGTTTACTCGATGTTTCCTGATGAGAAAGAGTCGACGATTCGCGGGCGAGTCTATCGTGAACTCATGGGGCGAGGGACAGTACAGCGAGTTTCAAAGGGGCTCTATCAGTTCAACGGCGACCGGGGAGAAAAGGGCGTGATCATCAACGGTGACGCTCGCGATCTTTCCGTGATTGAGTCCGGCTCAGTCCACCTGGTCATGGCGGACCATCCGTACGAAATTCAGCAAGGAAGGAGCCGTAGCTACAATGGGTCCTATGCTGATACGACATTTCGGTATGAAGAGAAAGACTTTATGGAAAAGGCTCGGGTTCTGGTTCCTGGAGGTTTTTTGGTGGAGTTTCTCCCCGAACTCAAGGAAGGGAACTCTCGCTACATCTCATCAATTTTAACAATGGCTCACAATTCCGGGTTCCAACTCTATTGTAAGGTTCCGTGGTTTAAGGCGCGAGTCCATGAAGGAAAGTTGGTGAACATGTCCGCCAACGTCGGAAGAAAGTCGGTGCTTGAGGATGTTTACATTTTCTGCAAAGGAAAACCCCGAGCTCTTAGGGAGCGCGTGCAGGGTGCCTCAAAGCGCATTGAGCGTGGAGCTAAGCGGATGTTCCCGGCGGTATTTATGGCGACGCCAAAACCCCCAAGGAAGCGCAATCACCAAGCTGAAAAGCCGGTAGAACTGCTGAAAGAAATCATTGAAAACCTGACCCTAAAGGATGAGCTGGTCGTCGATCAATTCGCCGGCTCCTTCAATACATTTCGTGCGGCATTGGAGCTGGGCAGAAGAGTGATCTCAATTGAACTCAATGAGCACTTTCTTCCATTCCAAATAATTCAGGAGGCAGTGTAGTGGAAACAGAAAGCAGCGCCATTGAACAACTGCAATCGGTCTTGGCCGACATTACGCTAGCTCCCGCACTTCAAGAGCCGCCTCTGGATGACGCTTGGGCATCAAAAGAGATGCTTCGGGAGATGGTGAGATTCTGGAAGAACGCGTCCAGGGCGGATGGAGTATTCTTGAAGCGAGCCTTCCACCTGTACGTCACTTTAGGCAAACCGGTTACCCCAAGAGCAGCAACTCGCATCAGCCAAGTCTACGATCGCTGGGCCACCCAGGGGTGGGAGAGATAGCCTCGAAGAATATCATATATGATATGTCGCCCCTCTTCATCCTAATGGTGAGAGGTGATTATGAATCCAGTTCTCCGGTCTATCCTTTACGCGATGCTTGGAACGTCCTTTGGGATCTTTTTAACAGCGTCCGTCTTCGTTAAAGCTTCAAACACGGAACGCCACATGCTCTATCACGCATACAGACTCGGATGTAAGGAGAACTCGGGCGCAAGGCTTTCGGAGTGCGAGGCCGCCGCTGCATCATATCAGCTCAGTATCGAAATGCTTATGGCCCAACTTGGTCTTTACGGGGAGGAATGATGGACCCGCTTTTGGTAGTGATCGTCATTTTGGTCATGTCCCTGGGAACAAAGGCCGAGCGCAATAGCGATCTTGAGCGCCAGCTTCGCGAAGCTGAGGATCGTCCGGCGATGATTCAGGTCATGCCAGAAGAATAGACCCCTTTCTTCATCCTCCTTTCAGGAGGACGAATGTCTCAAAAAATCATTACCCTTGTAGGTCTTGCAAAAAGCGGAAAGTCAACGGCTCTCGAGGTTATCAAGCGTCTTTGCGAGGCACAAGAAGTGCAGCTGGCAAAACACCTAAAAGACGTGACTTCAATGGTCCTGAACATCCATCGCCCAGATATGGACGACCAGCGCTACAAAGAGCTTCAGTTTGGCCATCTTCCATATGACGCGAATTTGGTCGAGTTTCTTGGCCGCCGGTTTTATCAAAAAACGGGTCTTACTTGGTTCTACGAACGAGGCAACAGGACGATGAAACCTGTTGTCCTGAATCTTGTTGACCTGATGACGGTCATTGATCTGTTTGATATTCCAGTCACGAACGACAACGTGGACAAGCTTGAAAAATTTGTCGGAAAAGTGATTCGCACGCCGCGAGAAGGGGCTCAGTTTCTGGGCACAGATGTTTTGCGCGAGTTTGACCCGGATATCCATGTCAACTTTGCGAAAAAGAAGATGGACCCGAGTAAGGTTGCTGTCGTGAGCGATAGCCGTTTTCACAATGAGTTGGACGCCTTCGCTGGCCCAAATACCTTATCACTTTTCATTCTCCGAAATGCTGTGATCCCTCCTGATCTTTCAAAAGCCCATCCGTCCGAAAGAGGTGTTCTTGAGGTCGGGGAGAGATGCCAATTCAAAATCGAGAACAATGGTTCTTTGAAAGATTTTGAAGAAAGAATTACCGCGCTGGTCACCCAATTCCTTAATTCAGACAAAGATTGAGGGGCTGGCTTATGAGCAAGGTGCAATTTCTTCTCTTTAAGCTATCAGGCGACCAATACGCCATACCTCTGAACGACTCCAGGGAGATCGTTCAATATTCGGAACCAACACGGCTCCCCAGTGTTCCGTCTACGGTTGCTGGGGTCTTAAATCTCCGCGGCAGGATGATTGCCGTTGTGAGTCTCGCCAGGCGCTTGGGCGTTGCCGAGGTCCCGATCACCTCAAGAACTTGCGTGATTGTTGCTGAAACAACGACTGAACCTATGGGGTTTATCGTTGATGAGATCGACGAGGTAATGACGGTTGACCAAAGCCAGGTTGAGCCGTGTCCCTCGACCGTCACCGAGGATTGCGCTGACCTGATAACCGGAGTCATTAAGGCCGAGAACAGGGCAATTGTGTGTCTAACAACTCGCTCGCCACGAATCGTTTCGTAGCAACTTCATCCTTTAAGTGAGCTTTTATCGCGGGAGAATGCGTGTCAAAGAAAGTGTACCCCCTTGATATTGAGAACGTTGGTGAAGAGACATACATTTTGATGTCTCGCGGACATCATGACTTTGAAACATTTATGGACGAGGTGACGAAATCTTACCCAAACTGGTCTATGGGAGAACCTCAGCACCTTTGGGTCAAGGCTGTGCCAACCAGAAAAGATGGTTATCGCTGCGTTTACGCGTTTGTTTCAGCTACCACGAGAGGCGCCTTCCCTATCACGCACTGCCAAGAAGACTGCGATCCCTCCTTGAAGCAAAAGCGGATTGATCGCCTTACCAGGCTCTATCCCGCTGAAACACGGCCAGCCTATATTCAAGCGCTTATCAATCGCTTGTCAGGGGTACAATCATGAAGAAGAAGGTCTTCATTGACATGGATGACACTATTGCCGACTTCATTGGCTCCGAGGAGTTGCAACAGGTCGGGATTGAATCCACCGGATGGCCACGCCAGCCCGTGGAGATGTACAACAAAGGATTTTTCCGAAATCTGCAACCTATCGAAGGAGCTGTCTCCGCAATTCGTTCGTTTCTGAATAACGAGCACCTGGACGTGTATATCCTCACAAAGCCAGTTTACGATTCTCCGCACTCCTATTCCGAGAAAGTTGAGTGGATCAGGGAGTATTTTCCTGCACTGTTGAGCAAAATGGTTATGGCTCAAGATAAGGGATTGATAAGAGGCGACTACCTTATTGATGATTCCCTTCACTGGAAAGAGCCTTGGGAAGCGACCAACCCGGAAGGGATGTTTATTCACTTCGATCCCAGAAAGTCACGGGCAGAGCAGTGGCGCTCCATTGTGGCCCTTATTGATTTCATGACGTTTAAAAAAGCAGCCTTAAAAAGGAGTATTGAATGAGAGTACCGAGGACAGGTCCATTAAAAGGGACCGAGTACGAATTTGTTTACTTGAAAGACGAGTTTGGAGGCTATCTTCCAGCTGTTTGGCACCGCGAAAACCCTCTAGAAGACGTGGCAGAACTGGAGATGCACCTGAAGCGGGCAAAGGGTGACCGCCGTCTTACTCGCTGGCTCAAAACAAGAATGCGCTTCATTAAGATTGAGACCAAGCGACTAAAGCGCTTAAAACTGTAGCAAGACAATCGCTTCATCCTTCCAGTGGAGGGCTAATGAAGTACAAAAGCAATCTTCAGATCGAATATTTTGCAGGCGACTGTATGAAGATCGTTGGCGAGGTTACTGAGCAGATGATTTTTGAGGACATGCTTCAGATCGCTGAGGTAATGGCCTTGGCCGAAAAGATCGTGAAGCGTCTAAGATACCCACAAAAGACCAAGCGCCGCCCAGTTGCCCCAGCGACCTTTATGCAGGGGTACACCTCTGCAAATGATCACACCAGATCAAAGATCATAAAAGAAGACAACCTTGGAGCCAGAGTATCACTCCTGCGGGACGTTTTTGCCCAGATGCTCGTTTACGACGGGATTCTGAAAGAGTCCATTTTAGCTCTGACCCAGTCCTATTTGGATGAGCACATTCTGGAAACCGACATATCATAAATAGTATCCAAACGCTCTTCATCCTAATGATGGAGGGCAAAATGGGATCCACTGAATTTAAAGAGATCGAATTCAAATACGACGCCTGCAAGGTCACGCTCAGGGAATTTCAAAATACTCTTAATACCATGTCCCCCAAGGGCCGCAAGGCGGTGTCCAGCTGGGACCACTATTTCTCCCGCGGGAACAATAAAGATCGCTTCGTCCGCTTTCGCGAAGACAAAACCTCCCCCGAACTCACCACAAAAGTGAAAATGAACAAGAACAACAATGCTCATCGAGAGGAAGTAAATATTCATCTCACGTCCGGCACAACATTCCAAGCAGTCGAGAAGATGCTTGAAGCAATTGAATACAAGCTGAACTTCTCCATTCATAAGAAGTGTTTTATCTATTTCTTCGACGAAGTCGATGTTGTCTTCTATACGGTGACCGACGTCAGAGGCAAGGTCGTAGGCCAGTTTATTGAAATTGAATTCCTGGAGAGTGTTCGCGGTAAGAAGGTTTCTTATGCCATGAAAAGAATCAGGGAATTTGAAAGTAAGCTAAAGGGCTTGGGCCTCATGTCGTCGAGTCGGCTGTCGAAGTCCCTTTGGGAAATGTACAGAAGGTAGGGGCGATGAAAGCTGTTGTTGCCGTCTATTTCGCGATCGTCTCTCTCATGGGTCTCATGGGCGCCGCCAGCCACAGATCCTCGCCAACAACTGTTCAGGCGCTGCCAAACGGAACTTGCATCCAGAACAAGTGGGCTCCTGAGATCACATACGCCGTATCCGGGATGAGCGACTCCAGGTATCAACTGACGCTGATTAGCGGCGGCAGACCGGTTTCAATGCTGATGGGGTTCCCAGTACACGCCTCCATGTATTTCATCGAGCAGATGTTTAAAGAAATTCCCTGCAACTGGGCCGCTGACGCTACAGAGATGGAAGTCGGAGATGATTTCTTTGATTGGTACGGATCGTTTCAAATGTACAGCGCAAAGATGTTTTAAACAGAGGAGTTTATCATGTCTGAAATATGTGTTTGGGGCAACGTTCATGAATTCATTAAATGGGCATCCGAGAAGGGACGGGTTGTCACCCTAAAGTGGCAAAGCGCTGGTCATTATATGACTCCTCACATTGCTGAGGTGGACGACGTCGACTTGCTTGAGAAGGCCGGGGAGTGCCCAGAGGTAGCATGGCGCTTCTCTACTGGAGTCAATTTTGGTAGCCCGGACCATAGAGTCATCGTAAACGGAAAAAGAATGTATGGCTGGGAGGAATACCACGTTCCAGGTCGCAGATATATCGACCTAAGAAACTTCATGTGCGACGGCCAGCCGTGCTCTACGGAAACCAACATAGCCTCATCGCTCGCGGAGTTAAGTGAAGCAAACGGGCTAACTCTGGCTGAATTTATGAACAAGTATCAACCCGGCGGCAAACTGCATAAGTGATATGGAGTCACCATGATCACTCCTCAGCTACAAAAGCGAATTGACGAATTTAAAGAACGCTTTCAGCAGGAGCGTGACTTTTGTGAGCAGTTGTTTCAGGAAGCCACGGTTCGCCTAATGGCCGCCAAATATGCCTATTACGTTCACTCAAATCCTTTCATTGATGACACAGCATACGACATTGCTGAGAAGAGTTGGTACGTAATGGGAATAGCGCTCGGTCACCTAAAAGAAGAGGAGACTTCCCCTTGCGTTGATTTTGATGAGAATCACCCGAAGGCGAAAGAGGGCATGGCTCTTGCCAAAAAGTTGATGAAGAAATGACCAATTTGTAAAAGCGGTTTCGGAAAGGATCTTCCACATGAAACGATTAAAGGCATACATTGCGGGTCCTGACGTCTTCAGGGCAAATGCACTTGACCATTTTGAACAAGTCAGAGCCCTATGCAGGAATCATGACATTGATCCACTAATACCTTTGGACAACGAGATCGGCAACACTGAAGGAATGAAGCTAAGCGAGGTGGCAGAAAAGATCTTCCGCGGCAACCTCGCCATGATCAATGATTGCGACATCGTCATTGCGAACATCACACCGTTCCGGGGACCTTCAGTCGATCCTGGCACAGCTTACGAAATCGGTGCAGCCTTCGCACTGGGGAAACCGATATTTTATTACGTCAGTGACGATGAGGAATACAATCACGACTTCTCGATTCGATCCAAGGAATATCGAGATTCCGCTTTTCCTGTAATTGAAGAGTTTGGTCAGATCGACAACCTTATGATTTCAAGATCTTCGCTGCTTCCAAATCACGCGTTCCGTGATCTTGAATCGTGCCTGTCTCACGTGCGTCACTCTCTACAAAAGAGAAAGGCGGGGTAGAATGTCGTCAAAACGAAGCGAGCAAGAATTAGGCGCTGACGTCGTGGCCTACCTTCAAAAGCAGGGGTTTGACGTCTATCAAGAAGTGTCCTGCGGCTCAGGGTATGTTGACATCGTTGCGGTTAAAAACGGTATCCGTTGGGCAATCGAAACGAAGACCTCTTTATCAGACCAGGTAATAGATCAGGCGCTGTCTCGCCTCCGTCAATTCCACTATGTATCTGTAGCCGTCCCGGCAGCCAAGGGCAGATCATACGTCAATCTTTCGACTTCAAAGCGTTTCATTTTGAACTACTTCGGTATCGGCGTCCTGTCCGTCAGCAAAAGCTCGTATGTCTTTGAAGAGATAGAACCGAAACTCTGCCGGACAGCCGTTAAGTACGGGCTAGGGAGTCGGAAAGAACTGTTGGATCCGCTTTATGGATACAAGGCCGTAGCCCTTCTCCCTGAGCAGCAGATTGATATAGCAGGCGGAAAATCAGGTCAGCAACTGACCTCCTACAAACTCACAAACATCCGGATTGTTGAATACTTACGCGATAACGGACCAACGCTAATTAAGACGCTTGCGGAAAAGGTCGATCATCACTATTCGTCCTGCGCAGCCATGCGCACAGCAGTCACTGGCGGTGTCGCCAAGGGCTGGCTGGTAGGGATCTCGATCCAAAAAGGAATAGCGTCCATCAACGATGAGGGGTACGAGCTTCTTGCGAAATACGGGAAGCCTACGAAAGCTGCATAATTGGACAATTTCTCTATTGACGCCTTGTTTAGCCGAAATATAAGCTATTTTTGTATCCCAAGGAGGAACAGAGAATGGCAAAGAAAGTCGCAAAAAAAGCTACCAAGAAAGTTGCAAAGAAAGCTACAAAAAAGGTTGCCAAAAAGGCAACTAAGAAGGTAGCAAAGAAGACGGCAGCCAAAAAAGCTTAAATCGTCATTTATAAGAAGTCACGAGCGTGACTAAAAGGGAGGACATCTGTCCTCCCTTTTTATTCGCAATCACCTTACGGCAAAAGCTTCTCTGAGGGCCTTTTTCTCATTTAAGTGGGCATAGCGATCAATGATGTTTACGCTTACGTGCATCAGCTTCGCCGTTTTCTCTCTGCTGAAGTTCACTTCAAACAGAAAGAATGAAATCATCGTATGACGCCAACTGTGGTTGCAGATCCCCTCTACATCGAAAACCCGCTTTACCGCCTTCAAGGCACCGTCTCTCGTGTATCCGAAAAGAGGGCCGATCTTGTCCTGAACATATTGCCACAAGAAGTCTTTGGCCGCGGGGTGAATCATAATCAGCCTCTCGTCGTCCTTGCGCTTCTTCAAGACGCTGGATTCCGCGAACAGGATGTCGTCTTCCGGATAAAAATCCCCCTTTTTAAGACTCAGGGCCTCCGTAATACGAAGCCCGCCACTGATCGAAGTCACTATCAAAGCCTTGAGGCTTCTGTCGATCTCGGCATCGGCGATCAGCTCGGCAAAAAACTCCGGTAACATCTCGCTCTTGAGAACGGCTATCTTCTTTTTAGAATTCACTCTTTTCTCTAAAGTAAAGAACCTTGCGTAACGATTTTCCTTTTTCATTTGCCGTCCAATCCCACAAATCTCTTGGCCACCTCAGTGCCAGAAGCGGCCTTGATAATGTAGTTGCCTCGATTGTCGATAGGGTCCACGGTTGCCGCTGTGAGCAATGAGCCCGGCTCTGGCTTCAGTGTGGAGCTTATCTTTTCGGATTTTATCACGATTCTTCCAGCTCCGCTCAGGGTGCCCGGCACGGCCAAGAAGAAGCCTCTTGGACTCTCTGCAATTTGTTTGCACGTCAATTTTGCTCCTTGGCTGGGCAAGTGGCCCCAAGAGCTTTTGATGGAACTGGAGTCCCTTATGGCTGAATTTAGCGAAACGATAAACGGGATGACTTTGCCTGGGTCTTTGGGGGAAAGGTGTGCTATTGCCTTTTTAATTTTTGCCGATGTGGAATCATCTCTTTTAAGGTATGAAATGAACTCGTGGTTAAAGAACAATTCCGATACTGCCGCAGCACCCGCTTCACCCCACTTTCCGCCATCAATCAAATCCCTCAGGCCTGCAACGATGAATCTAATCTGCGCTTCTGAGACGGTTCGCCCTTTCTCAAAGAACTCATTGGGGCGGATGGGAGCGAGAGCCTTGTTAAAAGACTTTCTTGCCAGTTCATCAATAACCTGAATCACCGGATCATTCCTGAAGGTTAAATGAGTGTGCGCGCATGGGGAAATAACAGAAGAAGGGTTTGCCAAGTGAACAATTTGAGCCCTGTCGCCAGACTTTTCACAGATCAAGTTGGCAAAAAGATTCCCTTGTGAGTGAGCAACAATCACGCCTTCTTTATCGCCGAGAGCTTCTGCCGCCTTGTTAATTTCGGACAGCTCATCGGCGCTATAAGTCTCTTTTTTGCCGTGAAGTCCATTAGCCAAGGAGACCAGAGTCTCTCGAAAGAACACCTCCCCCGGTCCGTCAAACTCGCCCAGCTTCTGCTTTAGTGCCTGTCCGACATCTTCTAAGGCACCTTCGCTAAAGTTGTAGGTTAAAGCGAATGGCTTGCCCGTTGAGCTGCTCAGCATCTGCGCCGACAGGTCAGCATCTTCAAAGCTGACATTGACTCCATTGACGAAGCTGTAGTGCTTCTCCTTAGGGCAGAAAAATCTTACCGACTCTACCTCATGAACAGGCCTTGAACATGTGCAACCCGCGATAAACAGCAGAGGGATCGCTAAAATAAGTGCGCAATTCATTATCGCGCTCCGAGATAGGTTTTGCAGAAGGCCCGATCTACCTTCTTTCTTTCAAAACGCCCGAATGCAAGGTGCTTACTCGTATTTAGCGAATAGTATTTCCTGGCAGCAGTATCAACGACTGCCTTTCTCTGAGCATGCAGCAACTCAAGTCCGTCCATTCCAAATAATGTATCCGCACAAGCGGTCACGGTCTGACTTTTATCTGCGAGATTCACGGCCTCTGCCTTGGAAACGTCAGGGCGAGCGAATTGTCTCGAGGTTTCAGCCGACATCACTGCAAGCATCTCTGCAAGCTCTCGATCTTTCGAAAATCTTGGATTGGTCACGATTTTTTGAAACTCGGGGAGAGCGGCAAGAGCGGCTTTGAAGCCAATTTCTTCTCGTGGCGCTTGATTGACATTCGGCTCAACAGGGATGCTGGGGGCATCCATGGCAAATTCACGAAATGAAGGGCGAGTTTGCGGCTCCATTTCTGCCGCTCTCATTTCTCGAAACTTGCCCACAGCAGGCCCCCATTCCTGTGACTGATGAAGCATTTTCTCGGGATTCAGCGACAAGATTGCCACAACAATACCCAATACAGCCAAAACAATAGCTAGATCGAACTTTGAGAATTTTGATGGATCAAATTTTTTGAAATTCATAAAACCTCTCTCTTATTAGACCACTTTTGCACACGCAAACTCAAGACCATAGTGATCACTGACCTTTACCAGGGTGACCGATAAGCTTCTTCCAGGGGACGTCCACCCACTCGCCAGCCGCGAAGTCCCAGGTCCTTAGGCCCGCCAGATCCGACACCTCAAGAGACGTTCGGTGCCCCAGTTGCACTAAAGCCTTTTGGACGGTCCTTGCTTCTTCCAAGGGTCTTCCAATGATATGCACGTTCTTGGCTGGTCGCTCGGTGACAAGCATGTGGTTCACCCACAGGAAGATCTTTTTCCCGTCCGTTTCCAAAAGAATCTTTACATCTTCTTTACAGTCGCTCATTTCTCCCCCTTGGTTAGATCGAACTCACCCTGGATGACCGGACTAACAGCATCTTTTGAGGGCATGACTTTAACTCGAGTTAAGACCGTCTGTTTTACCTGATTCTCCCCGTAGTAGCAGTGACCTTTCACGGTCGCTTTCACGTCATATGTTTGACCTGGCTCAATGTGTGAATCCGTCTTCCAAACTGCGACATTTCCATTTTCGTCAGTCATTTTGTAGAGGTAAATATCCTTCTGCCACCCTCTGTGAATACGATGAGTCCCAAGGTGGATCTTATTATGAACCGTTAGATTGAATTGGCCGCGCTCACCAATCGTTCCGAAAAATTCTGACTGCTCCTTCTCGGCCTTCGCTCTTGCCGTGCGCTCCATGATGAGTCCCTGTTTTTTGAGGTAGTTGCCGACAATGGCGGACGCGAATCCGATGTCTTTCTTTGCGACAAACTCTCTACTGGCCACAACTTGAAGATTGCCTTCAAAGCTGTTGGTAGCCGGGGAGGATAGCAGGTCGCTAACGGCCGCCTGTGCGATGGCTTTTGCGCTTTCGGAAGGCTCAATGGTGTCACCTTTAAGAATCATGTCTTTTGTGGGTCGATAGTATCTCCAGGCCACGACAGACGTCACCGGGAGCCCAGTGCCTCCGCTCTTTTCTGCATATTTGTTTGAAGCTGCTTTTGAAACGTACCCGCGAGTATTGGCGATTTCAGCGACCATCTCCAGATAGGCCATCAGATAGGCCGGGGCTTCAAGTCCTTTTTCCCAAGAGCTCTCGCGCTCCATTTCTGTCATGGTGGATAGCAGCTCAGCGCCAAACCCAAGTGACGCAGGGGAGACGTGCCCAAGAAAGTCCTTGAGGCAACTGTGTCCAACTTGCTTCACTTCCTTCGTCTCAACGTTTTGAACAATGTAGGTATCTTTGCGGGATCTGCGTTTCCCGCAGTGATCGCACATCTGCCCGCGATGACGGAAGTCGTCAGGAATCTCTTTGCCCGGAACTGCGCGCAGGACGTTTGCCACTTCGTAGTGAACCAGGGTGCCGAGGAACTCCCAGCCCGGAATTATCGGGGATGATCCGGTGATTTCGACCGTAAAATACCGCAATTTTCTGGAAAAGGTACGGTATCCGCCATCCACCAGCTCAGATGAGGAAACCTTTTGCTCAAAGTGATTCAAAACTTTTGTTTCAATGGGCTGACACTTCAGCTTTTTGGCACGACGATTTAAGGACTCGATCTTATCCGTCAGTTCTCCCATTCTTTCTTCCGGGATTCTGAAGACCGTCCTCGACTTTCGCTCATCCTTAAGAAGGTCCTGGGCGATATCCTCAGCGTGCGCGTTTGTGATCGGTACGATTTTTCCCATAGGGCCTCCTACAGGGACAGAATACATCGAAATGCCGCCGCGCGGTAGATAACACGTTATTTGTGTATATATTTCATTTACGGTATATCATAACAAGACACTTACGCGCCTTTGGCCCCATTGAGGGCGCTGTTTTGAATCTTCGCGATCAGCTCATCTATGTTCCTAAGTGCTGATCGTTTCTCTGAAACCGTTGAAACTTTTGATTGTACTGACATAACGCTTTCTTTGATCAGTCTCAGGTGCGACACGAGCTCAGATGCCGTAAGTGAAATGTTGCTGTTTATCGCCGGGGCGAGAGCGACATTCATCTCTTTTACGAGAGATTCGGCTGATCTTTTTGCTTCCTCTATTTTCATCAATCTGTTCTGGAGTCGCTCTTTTTTGAACATCAGCTTACCGCCAACATACACGGTAACTTCATTTGAGTAATCAAAGATCTTGTAAATTTGACTACTCGATTCGGCTTTTTTGCTCTCATCGACAAACCCGTTTTCCTCGAGAAGCTCTTTTGCGACCGTGGCAAGAAGCTGCTTTTCATCAAAATGAACCATGCGAGTCGCCGTCTTTTTATAGACTTTGAATTGATTATCCACTGTCTCTACGTGATCCACCTTCCTCATAAACCGTGGAACGTCGCTCTCTTCGAGATACTCCGTGATCTCAATCTCTGCGTCGCGCTCTTTTACCAATACCGGTTCTGTTACGGCTGCCCATACGCGATTAAACGCATCGTAGGTCAGTTCGTCCTGGAGGGAGCTCCACTTGAAGCCATCCTCTGTCTGGGCTCCTTTTGATCTGAGGCGCACTTGTTCAGACTGGTGTTCTTCAGGGGTCATGGTTTTTTCTGGGTCAATCTGACTTCTATAGAAAATGGTCCGAGTTGCCTGGCGGAAGATCTCTATTTTCGGAACGTCACTGATGGTGACAGGGAATGATGACACCTTTTGACCATTAACGTAGACGATGTCGTTGTATCCGGTGTGCGGCTTGTGGACGACATAAGTTCCTTCTTTAGTTTTCTCTACCGGTGTTGCAAAAGCTCTTTCCATATTCACTCCTACTTTTCTGAAATCAAATTGCTGCGCTCATGAGGTTAGTGAGACTGCTGTAAGTTAAACACGCAATCACCCTCCGACGTGCCAAAACGGACACGCGAAGCCTTTTTGCTATTGCTCATCACAATCTTCGACACATTCGTTATCTTTTTCAGAGTTAATCTTCTCAAGATAAGTATTCACTGCTGCCATCGACTCATTCACTACATCGCCGTAGTCATCTCTCGATACTCCCGGATTTGAGCCAAAGTAGGAATAGTGTTCCATCTCTTGATCTAGTTTGTTGAGGGCAGCTTTAATACTCTCTGGCATCTCTGTCATAATTCTCACAGCTTCAGCGAGTTGCTGCTCTAGCTGCGCGACATATTCTGAATTCGTGACTGCGGTGAGACTATTCGTCCCAACATAAGTGTCGTGGTACTCCTGTGCTTGTTCAAAACTCCAATTTGGGGAAATCAAATGGACGGAATTGCCTCTAGCATCAATTGCCCACTCAATTTTTTTTACTTTATTGCTCATTTCCACTCCCTTGAAGTTCTTCCTCACTGAATCCGGCAAATCTCACGCCGAAAATCTTTTTTGCACAGTCTGAGCCGACAAAGAGGCTGATGTGGCGCCCGCTTTCTTTATCAAAAGCCTGGAAAGGCGCGAATCTCCCAGATGGAATAGCCTTACCGCACGCTTCACAGTGTCCACCTGAAGCAAAGCGGCTCGCCCCGTGCATTGTGCCCTCGGGCCAAATAAGGCGGTACAGCACGCGATATTTCTTTCTGCCATTCTTATCTGTGAATTCCACAACCTTTCTCTCTATGTCGGGAAATCGGACGGTGGAGAGGTCTACGCGCAAGTTGCATTCGAGCAAAGTGGCCTGAACCTTTGGGCTGAAACCAAGCTCCGTCACAACCGGGATTGGGAGCAATGAATCCAAGATGTTCATCGTTTCGCGGATCTGCGACAAGACATCCACGTTATCTTTCAAGTAATCCAACGAACCTGCCGGGTACAGGTGGATAACCTGCTCGATCTCTTCTTTGGTAGGCATCTCGCGACCGTAAGCTGCGCTAGCTTGAATGTCGTTAGCGATCCATTTGAGCTTATCAAGACGTTCGCGCTCCTCGCCCTCAGCATTGTAAAACTTGTCGCTCAATCCGCGATAAACCGTTCTGGCGCGGCTCGCAGCCTTTGATGGCTTGGAGAAGCCGGCTCGCGCTTTTCTGGATACCCTCGGTAACCAGAAGCCCGCGGCTACCGATTCATTCACCATGGCGATTGCAGCCTCAACAGCCTCTAGATTCTTCCCGGAATAGCTCTTTTTAAGAGTTTCGATCTGCTCAGGCGTGATGGCTTTAAGGGACACCTGCGTTTCGTTCATCTGAACCTCCGGGTTGGTGACCGAACAATTCCGGCCACAACTAGACCTTAAACTAGATTTACACGACGTGTCAATCTAACTTTACGTTTTTACAAGGAATGTCTCAAAAAGTATCCAATATGGGATATATTGCAGATTATTTACGTTTTTCCTTTTATTGGCATGTTCTTGATGCTACGCTTCACATGTAACGACAGCTCGAAATCGCACCGGCAATCGCAAGGAAATTCATCCCACACATATAGGGATGAAGAGTCCGAAGAACGTTCATATTTTGACGGAGGCACAAATGAGTAACGACGTTTCAGCTGCCATAAAAGACCGAGACCAGCAGATACAAGATCTGAAGGCCCGCATTCAGTCCCTGGAGGCCCTGGTTGAGCTTTTAAAGAATGAGCGTGCCAACGCCTGCCCGGACAAATACCCCGTCTTAAACGCCATCAAGCTTCTTTTGGAGACTCGTCAGAAGTGCAGCGTCTCAAAGATCAGCAAGATCGCAAAACTTAAAGATCACCAGGTTCTTGAGGTTCTTCGCAGGAACAGCCAATCAGGACTCAAGTATCTGAAAAACGGCGACGTGGGGGAGCTGAGCGTTCTTACGACATCTCGATCCAAGGCTTACGATGCGGGGCTGCTGTTCAGATACAGCAAGGGTAACTACGGCGCTTACGACACCATAGATGTGAAATTCCAGGATCGCTTCAAAGATTCGGGGATCGTCACTCATGCGTGGTACGGCGGGTTCGGCGACAGTTGGGAAACCTACCACATCCTCAGAACCCCTGAGAACGAAAAGGTGCTGCGGGATGCGGGTTTAATCGAGATCAATGAACTTACTTATGGCCATCCACTGTTTTTGTGGACTGAGTAACGCAGGAGGTTTTATGAGCACACAGAGCGTTGGTCCGCTGGCAAGCACCTTAAACTTAGACTCCCTTCGAAACACCCTTGCCATGAAGGGGCTTTCGAGCAGGCAATCCGAGATTGTGACCCTTGTTATGTCGGGCCTTTCTAATCGAGAGATCGCCGACAAGCTTTTCATCTCGGAAAAGGCCGTCAGAAGCCATCTGAGCGACACTTACAAAAAACTGGTCGTAAAGAGTCGCGCTCAATTGATCGTTTACTGCCTTCCTCACACTTTCCACACCAAGGAGGCATCGTGAAAACCTCAGCTGTAGTTATGTTTGCCGACGGCAAGCAGGATGCACACATCGGCCAAAAGGTGATGGTCAAACCTGGGCAGAGTAGAGAGAAGCCTTACGAGGCCACAATCATTGCTATCGGGCGAACCTACATCACCGTCAATCGCCAGGGCTTTCGCTGGAATGTTCAGTTCAATATGGATTCGGGCAAAGAAAAGAGCGATGTGGCGCCAGGGGAGCTTTACTCCTCTCCTGAGGCCTTTGCCTTGCACTGTCTCAAGCGGGAGCTTGAGCAAGACGTCGCCTCCCATTTTGAATACGGGCGGGCTCCAGGGGTCTCCACTGAACAGCTTTTGGAGATCCAAAAGATTCTAAACACTCAACTCTATCAATCGGGCGCATTCGATGCGCTTCACAACAAAAAGGGGAAATAGGTGATGGAACAGCACTTTATCGTTGGTATTAAAAACATCAAGACCGGTCTCTTTCTAAAGATCGGATACGGGATGGTTGATAAGGTTACCAAAGATGGGTACACTTCAGAGCCCTCCTTCCATCTCACAAACCCAAATCCGCAAAACTCACTTCTTCCGATTTGGTTCACCACGGATAAAGCTTGTGCTGAGCAAGTTTTAGAAAATTACGTAACTGGAAAGAGGGAGTCCGACATATACCGCCCATCTTTTCACCCGGAAGGATACGACTTATGTGACTATGTCGTCATGTACGTAAACATCAGCGATGCTCCTTGCGGGTCTATCGGGCAGTTGCCTTACGCGCTTCCTGGCAATAAGCAAGCCGGGTAGCTGGTAGAAAACGGAGAGAAATATGATTGACTCAAAAGGTGAACAAATCAGTCTCGGTGACACAGTTGACTATTCTCCGCGCGGACGTTCTGAATCTGGCCTGAACCCTTGTTTTCGCAGCGAAGTAAAGGGTTTCACAGAGTGTCGAGCAATAATAGCAATCTTTACATCTGGAAAGAGACGAGCCTCTAAAAGGGTGGACCCGCGCTATCTGACGAAGGTGCAAAAATGAGAATGCGCAAGAAAGCTAAAGTCGACAATTCAAAAAATCCATCGAATGACGATGTGGCCATGGGGCTTTTAATGGAAATCGTCAGCTGTGCAAGAAACGACCGCCCTTATAAGGAGATGCTCCCTCAACTAAAAGAAGCTTTGGAAAAAGCCCCTAAAATATCCAAAGCGGTCGCCCAAAGCCTCAGTGACCACCCTGACATCATAACAAAAGTCTGCTGATCTTCTCCGACTTGGTTGAAGTCGTCTCATGTTGATACAAAAAGGACGATTTCATCCTATGAGTGTGGAGGCGATATGCGGAACGTTTGTAAAGTCCTTTCATTGATCTCTATCTCAACACTGGTCTCTTGCGGATATTTAGACACCAAAATTTCTGATCCGGGCGAGGTTTTACAGCCTGCGGTTAAGGGTTGCTCGGTTTCAAGCAACGTCGACGGCACTCATACAATCTCTTGTCCGGATGGGACGACGGCCACAATCAACAACGGCAAGGACGGAGCCCAAGGTCCCGAAGGGAAATCTGGCTCCTGTACGGTTTCTCAGGCGGCGCACGGCGCCACTATCAGTTGCTCAGACGGAACAACGGCAACCGTTACCAATGGACTTAACGGCAAGGATGGGGCTGATGGCGCTCCTGGGCGCGACGGAAGAGACGGCAAAGATGGTCTTCCCGACACAAACGGCGCCGCTTCGGCAAACTCTTTAGAAATTGTAACAATTGGGAAAAACTATGAAAAAGGGACGAGCTCGTCCTTCAATAAGCCAATTGATCGGGACGGAGCCATCGCCCTTCCAGAGTACATCAAAGTCGTGTACGGGAACGCGGGCGACTACACTGCCCGCATATGCGTAAACGGAGCGTGCTGCACATACAAAGGCGGCGCCTCTGTCCATACTCCGCTTAGCTCTGGACACAACGATAATGGCAACAGGGCTATGAAGCTGTCAGAGATGCAAGAGATCGAGAAGGGGAGAGTGTACAAATTTTTCGGGTGTGATGGCGGTCTAAACAGAAAAGAAATTCTGGTAAAAAA